>NZ_QOCL01000012.1 GCF_004006665.1 Halobacteriovorax sp. HLS | reverse complement strand
ACATCTCCATCTCCGAGATAACCAGGAAGGACGACATCCTCAAGCAAAATATTATAATTATCAGCAAGAATATTTTTTGTGTAACAAACCTTCTTGCCTTCAATGTAAAGACCCTCTTTATTTAGTTTTCCGATTGGTGATCCATTAAGTTCTTTATTCTTGTAAAACTCAATCAAAGGAAATTTGAATTTGTAGTTCTCTTTCAGAACTTTTTCATCTTCAGCATCTCTATCGTCATGATAGTCCAAAATTAAGCTATACTTTCTTGGATCGATATTGAAGTCAGCGAATGGGTCTGATGAAGCGAAACACTTTGTGCTAAAACTTAGAACTAAAAGGATAAAGTTAATTTTAAGATTCATTATATATTTCCCAGTAATGACGAATATAATTATTAGATTTAAAAGTACTTAGCTAATTATAGGTTGTATCTGGATGTAATCAAAATGAT
The DNA here is from genome assembly GCF_004006665.1 of Halobacteriovorax sp. HLS. Taxonomy (NCBI): domain Bacteria; kingdom Pseudomonadati; phylum Bdellovibrionota; class Bacteriovoracia; order Bacteriovoracales; family Halobacteriovoraceae; genus Halobacteriovorax; species Halobacteriovorax sp. HLS. The sequence continues at coordinate 208,764 of NZ_QOCL01000012.1, read as the reverse complement.
TTTATTGAATTCTTTTAAGTAGAATGTAGAGAAGATAAATACAGATAAGAAATTAAGAGTATAAGTTCTTATCTTTCAAGAAATCTTAAATAACTAAGCTAAAATTATAAATCTGAGAGTACTTTTTTAATTTCCTGATTACCTTTAGAATAAGCATTTACTACTCTTTGAAGATCATCACGAAGAAAAAAGTACAATGCTAAATGGTTTGAGCTAAGTCAAAAAATCATGCATTTATTTTTATTATTTCACGGACAAAGTTATTGAAGTAGATAAAGGTGGAGTTAACCACTACCCAGGAAATTATCAGTACTACTTAGATAAGAAAAGTGGGGCCCTCTTATAGGGCCTGGCCATTATTTCAGATGAAGCTTGTTAGCTCTTTAGATTTAGCCGAAATTCAAGAAATAGTTATTAAAAATCGTCCCATGTTCCTTCATATTCGAATCGAGGAATCATAAACCTTGAATTAACATTAAAAATTGTTATCTTATCAGAAAAACCTACTTTGAAGAATTCATCGTACTTAACATTGCCATTATCCAAATTCTTCAATATAAAAAGTTCATTCATATCTTCTTTCCATAGATTTATTTCTATAATGTCCTTCTTTCCTTTAGTTTTATTCTTATATCTACCTACATAAATATTCATATTCTCAAAGTCAAAATGCTTTATAATCTGAAATTTTCCATATTTCTTAATTAAGCTCTCTTTATATTCCTTAGCGCCATATCTATCCATCCAGTCAAGATTAGATAGAGAAAAGTAATCCTCTAGTCCGTATCGTTGCTCAAAAGTCTCACCACTTTCCTTAGGTTTAAAACGATCTCTACGATTTTTTAAATATTCAGCAAATTTAGACTCAATATGCTTAGCAAGCTTTACTGGATCAACACCATAGTGATCCATCGCCCTCAATGGAGGTCTATGTAAATGCTGAAAGCTTAAATTCTTTGCAGAAAAATAGGCAACTCCATCTCCAAGACGTATTTTAGCCAGTTTAGTTTTTTCATCGTAATCCTCTAAAACTAGTGCTGTCATAAGTTCTAAATCAGCATCCTGCCAATATTCTAAAAAAGAGCATCTCTTCGCCTTGAAACTTTCTCCATCAAGAGAGTAAACTCCCGCAGTTATCGTATCTCCAGAGTATGAGGGAGGTACAACATCCTCGATCAAAATATTGTAACTATCATTCAATATATTCTTAGTGTAGCAAACTTTCTTTCCTCCGATGAAGAGCCCTTCTTTATTTAGTTTTCCAATCACAGATCCACTAAGTGCCTTATTTGCATAGAACTCAACAAGAGGAAATTTAAATTTGTAGTTCTTTCTAAGTTTTTTATCTACTTCGTTATCACGGTCATCATAGTAATTGAAAACTAAACTATATTGTCTCGGGTCAATATCGAAGTCAGCAAATGGCGCGAATGAAGCCAAACACTTTGCACCAAAACATAGAAGCAAAAGGATAAAGTTAATTTTAAGATTCATTATATATTTCCCAGTAATGACGAAAATAATTATTAGATTTAAAAGTGCTTAACTAATTATAGGTTGTATCTGGATGTAATCAAAATGATTTTATTGAATTCTTTAAAGTAGAATATTGAGAAGATAAAATACAGAAAAGAAATTAAGAGTATAAGTTCTTATCTTTCAAGAAATCTTAAATAACAAAGCTAAAATTAGAAATGGAGAATTCCTAATGAAGCGCTCTAAAAAAAGCGCTTCATCTGATCTACATAAACCTTTTCTTTCATTCCAACTAAGACATATTCAATAGGATAGCTTAGATACTTATCTATCAATTTTACTTGAATTGGATCTGCACCCTCTGCAATAAGTCCTGCACTAATGGCCTGAGTTTCAAAGTCTTTAGCAACATCACTCATATTCTTTCTAGAGATACTCATGGAAATATCAAAGAGATTATAAAAAGGCGTGCTCTCCTGTGCGGTTAAATCAGCTCCCCAAATACGGGCAACCATCGGAAAAAAGTGCGCAAAGTAAACCTGCTCTACCGCATCAGGGGTTCTCATAGAATCCCACATGTCGTTGAATTGCTTAATTAGAGGAAGATCGTAAATGGTTTCATCAGGCTCTTGCTCTTTTAATTTCTTATCTAAAATCATCATTGCTGTGACAAAGGCCTTCTGCCCTTCTTCGGCACTATAGCTTGTATGAGTCTCACCATAACTAGCAAGGCGAATGAGTTGATCATCTTTAAAAGCATTAAGAGGTCTATTGGTCATAACCTTAAGCCCTAAACCATCAGCCTTATTAAGCAAGCTTAATCCATCATACCAATTTTCTAGAGCATCAATTTCAATCATATTGAAGGGAAATTGAATATACTTAAAGTTGTGTTCACTTTTTATATTGGTTGCTGCCTCATAAACCTTATCAATATGAGTAATCTTAGGATCACTTGGATTTAAGATAAAGTTATTGGAACTAATGCCATAGCTTCCGATATGACCTTCTTCTACAAGGGTCTCTAATTCGCGAAAGGCCAACTCAATTCTTCGATAATACTCTTCTTGAGTTGCTCCCTCTTCGTAGAAGTAATACTCAGGATTATGTAGCAAGTAGATATCTATCTTCTCTACATCAAGCCTCTCAAGGCTTAGGGAGATTTGATTGCGTATAAAGTCAGGATGAATAGAATGCCAAAGATTTTCATTAATTTTAACGAGATCTTCAGTTGCTTGGCCCACTTGGTTGAGTTGCTCAATGATATTGAGGTTCTCGCCTTGAATATAGCCCACTTTAGAGACCAGAATTGGACAAAATTTAGCTTCTTTTAAAACCTTTCCTATTAATTTCTCACTTTCTCCGTTAGTATAATTACTAGAAGTATCAACTAAAGGACATCCTTCATTAATAGCATGTAAGAGAGCGTCATAGTGAGCTTTAGACTGAGTCGAGACTCTATAGGCACCAAAACCTACTGGCATATATTTCCTCCGGCCAAATTTAGTCAACAAATTTTACATGAACACACCGATATGTCGTCTAAGGAGACATTCATGAAATTTCTATTGATCTTGATTCTATCATCATTTTCCATATCTTTATATGCTAAACCTAAGTGTATTGCTCACAGAGGATTTAGTGCAGAATTTCCAGAAAATTCTTCTCTATCTATTGCTGCTGCAGTTGAGATGGGGGCCGAAGGAGTTGAGTTCGATATACAACACACAAAAGATGGTGTTGCGATTTTAATGCACGACGAAACGTTAGAGCGCACAGCAGAATCAAAGCAAGGTATGAACTGTCCCCTGCTTAGCCCAATCGCAGAGCTTGAATACCAAGAAATTCAAAATAATTGTCAATTAATCGGAAATGGAGAAATTCCAAGACTGGCCGATACCCTTGAGTACCTAGAAGATAAAGACCTCTACTCATTCATTGAATTTAAAGATGTTCCAAATGATAGAACCCTTGATCTTATTGAGGAGTTTAATTCTCAAAAGCCACAGCTTGTACGATTAATTTCTTTTAAATCTAAGGCCCTTAAGAAGGCCAATAAGAGATCAAAGACAAGTGCATTTTGGAATGATATTAAAATCATGAGAGTCTATAAATGGCTGCCAATTTCATTTTCTAAATACGGTATTGATATTTACTATAAAACTCGTTTCATGGCGTGGATTCCTAATTTCTTTGGAAAGGAAGTTGGTGTCTGGACTGTTGATAGTAAGAAAGACTTAAAGAAAATGCTTAAAAGAAGAATCGCCTTTATTACCACCAATAGAGTTGATACTTGTTTAAGTTTAAAGAACTAATCAAAGAAGCTTCTAATTCCATTACGACAAGAGAAACTTGCATAATTAGAAGCTATTGATAGAACTTCTTTTCTTGTTAGTGGAAAGCTATATCCAGATCTAAAATACTCAGATTTTACTTTATTAATCATTAAATCTTCTATGACATTATCAGCAAATTCAGCATCACCAGTTAGGTCAGCTAATTGCTCCACCATCGTTCCACCTCTTGCAAGTGTACCTAATTTATCACTTACCAGATGTCCTTCTTTTAATGCCCAAAGAATCCACTCCGAAGGTTCTTCAAAGTCATCTATACGGGCCTTAATAACCTGAGTGAGGGCCTTATGCTTTGCTCTTATATTCTCATTACCATCAATAGCTAATAAACCTCTTGCAATGAGCTTAGGATTCTTAAGCTCTGCTCCGGCCCCGATAAAAACAAATGATCTTCTCGTATTTAAATCAAGGGTCTCACTCATTCCAAAATCAAAGAGAGTGACTTCAACTTTATTTCCTCTTTTTAAATGAACAGTAAAGTTTCCTTGATGAAGGTCTGAATGAATAAATCCCGAATCTAGCAATGCTTCTTCAAACCATGCTGAAATGATTCCTCTAGCAACGGCCTTCTTCTTACCAAGATCTTCAATTTCAGAATACTTCTTACCAAAGGTTACAAATTCTTGCAGATGCAACTTCGTCTTCTTTCCTCTCTTAGGAGGATAAACAGCTGGTACATTTATTTTAAAGTCATAACTAGTTCCATCAATCATTACTTTATTAGAACGTGAGTAGACTTTCTTAGCTAATTGCTGCTTTTTAATTGCTTCAGGAATATCTAACTCTGAGTTCAAAAACTCTCCAATACTATCAACTAATTTTCTGGCCGTTGGCATAAATCCAGAGTCTAACTCTCCTGTTCTACCCATCTCTTCAACAAAGCTTCTAAGTACTTTTATATCATTCTGTGCACTTTGTTCAATCTCAGGTTTTAAGAATCTAAGAGCGATGGTTTTTTCTCTAGAACCATTAACCATTGTCGCTTTATTAACTTGGGCCATTGTTCCAGTACCAAGGGCATTTTTTGAAATGTCTTTAATGACATAGCCACCTTTATCTTTTTTAACTAGCTCTTCAATTAGGTAATGAGGAACTTCCTTACCTGCGTCTTCTAGAACCTCAATCACTTCCGAGAGTGCTCCTCCAATGGCGGGATCTTTTCCCAGTTGTTGTAATGTCTTCCCCAGTCCAGGACCTGAGTTCATAAACATAACACCAATCATTTCCAAACGTGTTGGCTCTCTTTTAAACATCATCGTGTCGTTGAAGATATTTTTAATTGTGTCCATTCCTACATTAGAATAATAGTAATCTAAGAACTTGGTGAGAAACTTCTTTGCTTCTGGGTCATCAAAGGCCAATTGTCCAGACTCAGCGAGCTCGGTTCCAACATTTTGAATTTTTCTTAGATAGGTATCTAACTTTTCTTCAAACTTACTCATAACAAGAAGAGTTGTTTCTCTATCTGAGTTTGCGTGTTGCAAAGATTTTAAAAACTCTCTTGCTTCTTCGTCTACAGGTACACCAAAGTCACCACCAAAGTTTATAGTATCTAAATTAACTTGAGAAAACGCATACAGAGATGCATCCATAACCTCAGTTGAGAAAAATCTCTCCTGAGACTCAACTTGCTTGATCATATAATTTACTTCACTTTGTAGCGTCCAACTTGGAGGATGCGAGAACTCATAAAAAGAACTTCCCCCAAGGGCCTCAGTTTTGATATTTTCACTTAATTTTGTAGACTCAGACTTTACGTACTCTCTAGCAGTGTTAAAGATAGCGACTTTTTCATCATCACTTTTATAACTAGCATGAAGTAAGAACTTCGCTGCATTAAGTTTTACAATCTCTACTTCGCTCTTTCTATCAATAGAGAGGTTTTCCCATGCTTGTCTGGAAAGGTTTGCAGCAATCTGAGCATTATTAGCAGGTACCCGTAGATTAGAAACAGAACTACAAGAAGTAATAAAAAGGGAAATAGCAAATAGGATAATCTTTAAGATATACATGCTACTTTATCGGCGCCATTGTCTGACAACTTTAGTCCGGCATATAAGGTAGATAACTATATGAATTTAAAGAAAGAAAAAAAGAAAAGGCCCTCATTTGAGGGCCTCTAATATTATTCAAGGATTAGTGATTGATCAAATGGATTCATATACTGAACTTTAAGGTCTTGCATCATCTCTTGATTTCCAGCAATCTCAAAGTGAGCAAATAGCGCTCCTTCAGTAATTTTTTGTTTTTCATAGAATGACTTCATATATTTTGAAGCTAAGTCTTTTATGAAATTTGGTAGAGGAATAAAACTTACTCCTAGACCTGCTAACTGAAGTACCATTCTCTTTCTAGCAATTTTATTAGGGCTATTTACGATATAAGCTACCGCAGGCTTAGAGTTAAACATTGCTTCGCTATCGATTAGGTTAATAATTTGATTCTCACCATTATCGACAACTTCTTGGAAAGCATAGTTAAGTCTCTTATCCATTGAAGAGTATCTATATCTATTAGATCTAAGTTTTGCCGTAGCACCTCTAAATCCAGTATAGAACTTATTTGTTCCGTACTTAGACCAGTTACCAGCGGCTGCATCAGATTCCCATTTTGCATACCATGGTATGTGAGCTTCATAAATTGAAGAAAAGACCTGATCCGCTTCTTCTTTAGTTAGTCCTAGTTCTGACTCAGGGTACATTTCTAGGTAATGTAAGAGCATATTTTGATGATAAAGTCTTCTTTCCGAAACCATTCTCTCTACTTCAACTAAAACATAGCTTGCAGTATTTAATAGAGGAACAGTACTTAGTCTCTTCTTAGCAAAATCTAGGGCCCACTTTACAGCTTGGTAAGTTACATGTCTTTTATAGAAGAATCTTGAATTATCAGGCTTAGCGATAATAGTTGGATCGATATAAGAGATAGCATCACCTAGCTTCTTTTCGTACTGAGCAATTACCTCTTTAAACTCTGGTGAATTAAATATTCCGTCGATATCTAAACTTTCAAGTTGTCTCATTGAGTTCACAACGTAACCAATATTTTGAGAAGACTTGTCACCTTTTTCCATAAACTCTGGAGCCAGCATCTCTTCGATCATTGCATCGTAATCACCTTTTTGCTTCATCAGAGCTTGCTCTGTTTGTAAGCTTTCTTTGATGAATTCAATATAAGGCTTAATTGAAAATTGCGTAAAGAGTGTAGGTTCTTTAATTGAAACTACCTTTCCTTCTTCGTTTCTTACTACTTTAAATCTTTTTTCAAATGTCTGAACCGCAAAAACTTGCGTCGAAAAAAGCATGGCCACAAATAGGCATGAAATCCTTCTCATCTCTAATCCTCCTGAAATAAAATGAATGAATATAATTAATTCTAAGCGATAGAAGAATTTCAAACTAGAGGATTATGCTGTAAGTAAGAAAAGAACAGATTGCCCGAGCTTATTACTCAGACGAAATAAATGATGACCAGATAGCGTAGAAATTTACCCAAGAACATAAATAAGCTAAAAGAAATTACTGGAGAGCGCATGAAACCATAGCTCACAGCGATTGGATCACCAATAATTGGTAACCAACAAAATAGTGCAGGCCAGCCTCTTAATCGCTCAAGCTTTGCTTTATACTTCTCAATTGTATTTATTTTTATTTTGAAATACTTAGAAAGCCAATCCCACTTTCCAAGAAGCCCTAAGTAATAACAAGTGAGGCCCCCTAGAAAATTCCCAACACTTGCTACTGCTAAGAGTAAAATAGGATCTTCATTAGAGCTAGATAAGTAGGCCAGATGAACTTCTGAACTGATAGGAATAATCGTTGCTGCTAGAAAACTAGAAAAGAAAAGAGCGATCATACTCGTTTTTGGTATTCTAAACTTTCTATTTGCTCTAAGACACCATCCCACAATTCATTTCTAAGCTGTAGAGACTTTAAACCAACTTCTAAGGCCTCATTCATCTTCACAGAATCACCTTCACAAAGTTCAATTAAACACTTCTGGGCCAACTCAGAGTGCTCGTCTCCATCTAATTCGATATGTCTGTCGATATAGTATAAGAGCTTTGGACAATTATTTAAGTGAGAACGAATCCCAGTAAACATATCAGGAATAAGCTTCTCTCTACCGTAGAAAAAGGCAGCAGCTGTTTTGTGAGGACTATCACCAAGTGCTAACTCTAAGTTAAATGAAACGAATTTCTTTATATGTGGTGCCAGGGTGTCTAACTTTAAGTTAGACAAGAAGTTCTCAATTACAGTTGTATCGGCACCAAGCTCTCTCATAGCGTCAAGGTAGAGTGTGAAGTGATCACATGCTTGCCCATCCAAGTCTAGATCACTCTCCTCACCTAAAACTATTTCATTGATCATTCTAACCAGTGACTTAGAGTACTTTGAAGGAGACCAAGGAAGCTCTACACAAGTGATTTCACGCTGTAGAGACTTAAGTAAGGACATAAAATCCCATACCGCAAAGATATGGGTCTCCATAAATACTTCTAAATTTTTTGGTGTATTAATCTTTCTATAAACAGGGTGATTAGAAAGTTTAGAGTGATAGGTTTCAAGTTGATCTGATAAATTTTGCATAGCTCAAAATAGCAAAATTTTACTTAAAGGTACATAAGAATCAGTTTAACTATTTCTTAATTTTTCGTGAAAATGACATAGTATCTGTGTCACGTTCTGCAGAAGACTCATTTAATTGTTCAACAGCTTCATCGGGAGTTTTCTTTGCAACACCTAGAATTTCGTCATGCTTCGTCTTATTCAAGTTTTGAAATTCTTCTAATTCTTTTTCTCTCTTTTCATTAAGATCAGCAAAGAATGTGTCATTAACATATCTTCTAAGCTCAGTCTTTTGATTCTCACCAAGTGAGTGAATGAGCGCCTTATAGATATTTCTAGCTCCATCTTTAACAGATATTTTCCCGTCTACTGGAATAATCGTTATTGAACACTTTACTGGTCTTTCAATTCGATAAGTACTTGCACTTAATTCATCAACGGTAGCAAAGGTTAAATCTGTTTCAGAAATCGAAACAAGTTCAATTGGGTGTCGACAATTAACATAACTCAATGGATCTGACTTATTTACGTAGTATCTTTTCTCTTCAAAGCTTTCTCTAGTTAATCGACCATACTTAGCAGGATCTTCTTTTCTTAGAGCGAGAATTTTCTGATCGACTTTCTCATTATACTTTTCAGTTTGTTTCTTTTCAAAGAGCTCGGCCATTTTGAGAATGAAGTTTAAATCCATTGCTCCATCGTGGCACATGATGAGCGGATATTCGTAAGTATCTTGCAAGGCCTTTGAAGAATAGTTCGGACAATTAAAAACGATGATAAAAGGAGTGTAATTCTCAGTTGCTCTAACTCTTTTAACAAGTCTGCCAACTTGGTTTAGCGAGTTCGTTTCTCTGTCTTTAAACTCTTCACTTAAGGCCTCTTTTTCTATTTCAGTAAGATCAGGATTTTTCATGCTATCTAGAAAACTCTTACTGATGAAATTCATCGCAATGATGTGAGGAAAGATTCTTTTTAGAACACGTATATTTTCGGTAAGAATAGTCTCAAGACGAATTGTATACGGGTACTGATCAAGAGAATCTGGAATCGTTCTTAGAAAATTCATCTCCTTATCAATGATAAGAATTTTTGTTTTCTTAGGCTTAGAAAAAGTTAATTTATCTTGTACCCAAGCATTATGCTTTTTCTTACAAACACGTAACTGATTATTATAATCTTCAATTCTAGTCGCTTTAGCGCGTTCAATTTGTTTTAATAAATTATCACGGGCCTTTGGGTCTTCAATCCCCATGGCCTTATCAACTTCATCATTACTAAATTCGGGCTCATCAACGAATGTGAAACCAAGATTATACGAATACTCAAAATCATAGTACAAATCATTATTTGAAACTTCATTAACGGTGAATGTTTTAGATGGAATAATATCTTTTGGTAAAGAAGAAATGAGTTCAATAAAGTCTCCCTTCTTTTGAGGGAAATCACCTTCAGCATGAATATAATCAGGAGTAATATAACCAATTCTAAAGTCATTTATTAAATCAATTTCAATTGGCTTTTTAAACTTGCCTCTGGCAAATGTTGGCTTCTTTACTTTATCTGGCTGACCTAAGAGCATCGGATGATAGACAACGTCATGAATCTCACCACACTTAATATGAGTTAAATTAACTCCTGAGGCCCAGCACTCTTTCAAACTTGAAGTATCATCAATGAGACCAACAACAGGAATATCGTTAAAGCTTGAGAGTCGATTAAGTTGTCGAGATAATTTCAAAAGTGATTTTGTATCTGCTGAAAAATCGATATAAATTATAATAGGTTCTATTTCGATAAACTGAGTCAACAAAGAGAGATGTCCGTCACTTCCATAGGAGATCATCTTCATTGTATAATCTAAATGAGAGTAGTTCTTTTTAAATCTTTGGCAAAGAGTATCGAAATACCCCTTGTCCTTTCCGCAATAAATTACAACTTGCTCATTCTTCTTAGTGGAGTTCATATAACCTCATAAATAAAATTATAGGACTAAAACGGATTTAGAACAAGTAAGACCAATTAAATGTCATGATAAAACAATAGCTTAGAGTTTTAGTCTAGTGATTCATTCAAATATTAAGCTAAACTTAAGCTTAAATATCAAAGTCATCATAGGTTTGAGAAAAGAACTCATCATTTTCTTTAGTGAAGTACTTTCTCACAAAGTACTGGCCCGAACGAATTGTAGAAATAAAGTTATATTCTTCTAACCTTCTTAGAGCGTGATAAATATCTTCGAGGTGAAGGCCTAAGTTATTGGCCATTTCAGTGTGACTCATCAGTGGAGAAATTCCATGTGTCTTATATAGGTTTGGTCTACACCAAACTTTTCTGTATAAATACATGATGACCATAATTTCAACTCGAGAGAGTTTAAAACTCTGTAGAATTTCATCAAAGAATAAATCTGGAATTTCTGAGACGGAAGGCGTGAAATTTTGGGAATCACTAAGCTTAGATGACGTTTCTTTGCCATCTTTTGATCTGTGATCAGCTAGAATTGAATGCAAATCGACCATAATAGTACCTCTATTAAGCTCCCTACCTAAAGTCATTGTTGCATATTTGGATTTTTTTTGCCACCTTTTTTTATTTAGGCATTAATTTCCTTTCCTAATAGAAGGAGCTCAAAAGATTTAAAGGGCCTTAAGACTTCACATGTAAATCCTAAGGCCCTGTAAAAACCAAGATTATCGGCATCAGTAGACGTTATAAGGTGAACACCATTGATCGAGCTCTCACTCAATTCTCTAGTATAATGCTCAACTAAGCGTCTTCCAATTCCTCTACCTTGATGGTGGGGGGAACAGTTAATATGGAAATGAGCAGGAAATTTTTCAAAGCAATCTTCAAAAATCTCGGGACCAGGAATGATAAAATTCTCTAAGGCCTCTTTAGAATTGAGATGTCCTGACAAGTAGCCTAGAACTTCTCTACCATCCATGGCCAAGTAGAAGTGATTCTTTTCTAATTTTAAATAATCACCGCACCACTTATTAAAGAAGGATTCTCTGTGCTCATCGTCTCTAAAGTTTTTAAGTGAAGAGCATTCAAAGAAGATAGTCTTCACTTGCGATAAGATATCCTCAATTTGTGCTTGTTCAATTTTTTCAAAGGAGACAATTTCCATGAATTAAAGCATATCAAATATTATTGATTATTTCTCAGGTGACAATATATTCCTAGCCTTGATCTTAATTTATGATTTACTGTCACTTTTAGCTGCTCAAATTCTTTGGCACCTCTAAGTTCAGAATTCATCACGACAATTAAATCAGCAGGAATTCTTTGAAGAATTTTATCACTAAAAAGGTGAGCTACACCTACAAGCTTTGAGAGTTTTTCAAGATCTTCAGAGTCATTAATGATAGTATGCTCAGAATTCTCACACTGTACCTTTAGTTTTTCTCTATCAATCTTAGAACAATCAACAATTGAGATCATGCTCTGAGATAAACTCTTCTTCAAACTAAAAGCGCGACCTAGCTCCATGACTTCAATTGGGCCTAAAAAAGAGCAACATTCAAACAAGAGTTCATCTAAATCAGAAACTTGTAAATCATTTGATAAGGGACAACTAATTAGTAGGCTTGCCCAATGAGGTAATTTAACTGCGAACTTTCTAACGGTGAAATCCATCTCTTTGATAAGAGAAACGAGTCCTATCTTACGACCCTCTTGCAAGAAGTAGTGAACAGATAACTTCTCTAACTCAAAGTAGACAATTTCTGATTTAAGATCATCACTGAAACTTAGTCCGAGCAAAACCTTAAAACGTAATGCCCTAATGTAGCGAACAGGATCATTATAGAAGTTCTCCCCTACTGGCCTTAGCGTCTTCTTTTGTAAATCCTCATAACCAGAAAAAGGATCGATCAATTCAAACTCATCACTAGCACCAGTTACGCCAAACTTAATACCGATTGCATTTATAGTGAAGTCTCTGCGTTTAAATGATTCTTCATAACTTAAATTAGATTGAAAATGAGCAGTGAAGTCCGAATGGCCCAAGACCTTCAACGATGAGTCGAACTGTTCTGTTCTAGCAGAAGATAACTCTACCTCATGTCCATCCACTCGAATACGTAAAATACTAAACTTCAGCTCTTCTACATCATAGTTATATATTTCACTGAGACGCTTTCCAAGCCTGGAGATTTTAGATAACCACTGTTTATTTGAAAATTCAAATTTGTGCCTGATTTCAAAATCAAGGTCTTTAGATATGGTACCATCAATTAGATAGTCCCGAACAGCACCGCCAACAAGGGTTAGCCCAAAGCCTTCTCTTGAGATAACGAGAAAGAGTTGATTAAGCTCATCACTAAAGTTCTTATCAAATCTTTCTAATTTAACTGCTTTCATTTAACTGAGAGGGTTTTCACAACCGACAAGCATATCAAGAGTTGTCTTAACTCTTAAGAGCTCTTCAGAATCTTTATGGTAAACAATGAAGAATTTTCCATTACTAACTTCATACTTCTCACCTAGAGTATTAACTTTGTCTTTGAAGTAAGATCTATTTAAAACATGCTTAGGAACAACGGCCATTCCCATTCCCTGCTGAACTGCCTGAAGCATATTTCCATGTGAGTTTATTGTGTAACGAATATTTAACTTCTTAGGATATTTTCCAAATGTTTCTCTACACCACTTCTGTAAGAGGTGATCTTCTTGTTCAAAGAGAATAGTAGGAATTGTAGAGAGGTCTTCAATTGTTAAGTTCTCTGGATCAATATCAAACTTAGCATCCATAGGATATACAACCGTTGAGAGCTCTTCACTTAAGAACACCTTTTCACCAATACTTGGTAGAGACTCTTCAGGTAAAATAAGAAAGTCTAAACGATAATTTTCAAATGCTCTTACTAGGTCTTCTTGAAAACCAAGAGTTATCTGAACAGTAAGATCATCCCACTTCTTTGCATACTCTAACATTTCATGAGCAAGCCAAGACTTACCAACTCCTGTTAGGGTTCCAATTCTAACTCTTCCAGACATATTCTCTTTGTCGTGTTGAATTTCTTCTAATGTATCCCCCAGACTTCCTAAGAAATTAGAGGCCAGTTGAAAAAGCTTCTCTCCTTCAGGAGTAAGAACAACTTTCTTACCAGATCTTTTAAAGAGTTTTACTTCAATTTTATTTTCAAGATTCTTGATTGATTGAGAAATTGCAGATTGAGTAACGCTTAAATCTTCTGCTGCTTTAGAAAAACTCTTTGCTCTTGCAACTGCCACTAGTGTCTGTAACTGAGAAGTCTCAATCATATGAATCCCTTATAATTAGTTTAAGATTATAAGGTATAACTTATAAGTGCAATTAGTTCAAGCTATTTTGTAAACTAAATGAATTTTGAGGTAGTTTTTATACTTTAGTGTAGAGCTAGTCTAAGCTATTTGACTTAAAATAATCTTGCAAGAACTTTAATCTCGTAATCTTATAAATTCCTTCTTTTTTTCCATCCTCTCTTCTAGAGACAGTACAGTCACCATTCATTTCTAGATCATCTGCACCATGAACTAAGATTCCCTCGACGAGGCCTGTTTTAGCATCAACTACCGGTGAACCTGAGTTACCTCCATAGGTATCTAGGTTGGCCTTAAAAGTTTTACCAAATACAGCGCGAACTCTAGCATTATCTGCAATCTTCAGAGGTAGCCCTAGTGGGTGACCAATTACAGCAACACTTGTTCCCTTTTCAATTCTCCCTTCAGTTCTAAACTTTAGAGGAGCACCAGTTGTCACTTCTCGATCAAGCTTAATTAGAGCGTAATCAGTTGTTCCTAGAATAGGAATTGATACTTGTTCTTGGGCCAGTATTTTTTCACAGCTATAAACATTCTCAGAAGGAATCTTCTTAACTCCCTCTTGAAAGTCAAAGACCCACTTAAAGCCTGAGCAGTCAAAATTATTAACCATACAGTGACCAGCAGTTACAAGTAAGTCCTTACCTACAAGAAAGCCTGTACAAGACATAAGTACTGGCTGGTCTAAGAATCTCTCAGTAGAGCAAGCATTAATTCTCTGTTGAAGATTATCAACTTCATACTCATAAGATGTAATATCTCGGTTTGAATCTGGGGCATCAAGAACGAGGCGAGAATCAAAAGGAATTCCAAGTTCCATATAGAGCTGCCTTAATTCACGAATAGCTGAACTAAGCTGCTCATTAGAGCTATCTGCAACTGCATAGAGATCATTTTGATTAACTCGTCCTGCTACAGATTTAGAAAGGTTGCGTAGCACTTCACTAGGATGATTGCGAACTTCTCTTCTATCGTCACTACCATAGAGCACCTTCAGTTTGGCGGCACTATTTAAAGAGATAGCTAAGCTGAATGTCATGACTAAGAGTGAAATCTTCATGGTTTTCCTAGGAATATTTATAATGAGAACATTATATAGTTCCTAGAAAAGATATCTACCTGTTAAGTAATTTTTACTGAGATGTAACTTATTAAAATTACTTTAAATTATACTTTGTCCCAAAGAATAATACTTTAGAGCCACGCTCTGAGCTAATTCTCTTACCTGATTGATCTCTAAAGCGAGCATTTACATGCCCCTTATTCCTAATTGAGAGTTTAACGAGCTCTATTTCTATATACTCGCTATCCCCTTTCAGCTCTCTATCAGATAGATCTAGTGTGATAGAATCTTCACTATAGTTAGTTCCTGGTATTAAACAATCAAAACCAAGTTGACCACTAAATGGATTTCTAAAGGAGACATACTTCTTACAAGTTCTATGTCTTTCATCAAAAGTAATTGTAAATTTCTTTGGTGAATCTTTCGTACGCTTGATAACAATTCTATTGTCGTCTTTACCTTTTACAAACATTCTCTTTTCAAGCTTAATCTCGTCGGAATTGATCTCTACCGCACTTGAAATATCTGTATCTTTCATACAGTCTTGGCAATTATAATTAATTGAATTATTAGGACCATGCTTTGCATCTTCTAAAATTTCAACTTGTTCTATGACCTTTTCAATTTCCTTGAATTCCTTATTTGCCTCATCAGCAAAAGAATAATTTAGATTAATTAAAGTAAAGATAGTGATAAGTGTATAAAATTTCATAATTCTCCCTCATCTACCTATCGGGTTGAAAAAAGAGAACCTTAAGTAGTTATTTTCTTATACTCATGCTTAGTGAAAACTCTAAATCTACTCGATCTCGTACTGTTGCAATCCAAATAGAAGGATCTGGAATCCCTAGTTCTTTCAAAGACACTGAGGCCACGCCATTTAGATTTAATTCACCATTCTTAAATACAGAATTGATTCTAAGGACAATAGGAAACCATTTTCCTCGGGCTTGAATCTGTGCCAAGACTTCACCTGAACTATTAAGCTGAAAGTCACTCTTTAATCTAATTACTATCCTTGGAAACTTTTCAAGCTCAAAACACATCTGCTTCATCTTCTCGTTTCGAGCACCATTGTCTGTATCTAACTCACTTACCTCTACAAAAATAGTGACATCCTTCATCTGCTCATTATCAAGCGAGTAATCTACGCTAAATTTCTTAGCAACACCCTTGAATGAAGTTGTGATAAGTCCTGCCTTTGTAGACTCCATATTGAAGATAATACGGCTCGAAGCATTTTCAGACTCCTCATAAGTCTTATAAGAAAACATCTCAATTTGGGCCAAGCTTGAAATTGAAATGAGTAAAGTGATAAGTGAAAATAAATATTTCATATAAACCTCAAAAAATTATTTTTAATAAACCAGTTAGTGGTTTGTAAACATTTCCAATTATACCAATGAAAGCGTTAGAGCGCTTTGAGCTATTTTTAAGTAGTGAGCCAATAACTTCGACTAAAGCTTCTCTTCTAATTAACCATTGAAAAATATTATTTATAACCTTCTTTTGCCTAAAGAAAGAACGATACTTCTGCCGATATAAATTCAAGGCAACTGTAGAGTTACTAAGAGAATATTGACTATCAACGATTGAATCGGCCAAGTTCACAGAACTCCAGATCGCATTAAAGATCCCCTCTCCTGTCAATGGGTCTAAGAATCCAGCAGCATCGCCAATGAGCGCGCACTGATGAGAAATAACATCACTTACCTTATGAGTGACAGGAAACACTGTATAAACTTTAGAAATGTTTTCATATGGGCCTAAAGAAACTTTTAATTGTTCACTCTTATTTAAAAAGTGCATAAGAACATTCTTAGCATTTTTGAACTCTTTAATTTTCTGAGAATCACAAACAAGAGAGATATTCACTTCATCACTATTAATAGGATCAATTCCAATATATGATCCATCACTAAATAAATGCATCTGTCCTTTGCGTGCAAGTTTATTTTCTCCCTTCAACCAACAATGAATTGCGATCCTACTCGACTTCTCTTTGCTTGAAAGCTTCATTTTCTTAGCAACTAAGGAACGACGCCCATCAGCTCCAACTAATAACCTACTTCTAAAAGTCTCACCGTCAGATTTGACAATAGTCCAAAATGAACCATTGAAGTGTATATCTGTAATCATTGAGCTAAATCTAAACTCTGTTCCACTGGCAGCAGACTTGTCTACCAGGGCCTGATCAAATACTTTTCTGTTTAAGGAAACCCCTTTTTCATTAAAGTTCTTAGTTTCAGGAAAAAGTGACTTTACAGCAATTCCTTTTGGAGTATAGATATCCATTCCTAAAACAGGATTAAATTTTTTTAATATTTCACCTAGACCAATCTCTTTTAAAAGTTTAACTCCTAAAGGACAGAGGTACTCCCCACAGACTTTGCGAGTCACTTCACTGCGCCCCTCAAAGACAATAGTACTTAGTCTATTTTTAGAAAGCTTCCAAGAAAGAATAGACCCAGCAGGACCTGCTCCAATAATGGCTACATCATAAATTTTCATGAGCATCTCCAAAGAGGAAAGTGTTTTTTAAGAACAATGTCGGTAATACAAAGAGATCAAAGATCAATCCAAGAAAAATAATAATAGAAAGGTTTATTCCAAACTCTCTAATTGGTAAAAAATCATAAAGAGAAAATAGACTAAAGCAAAAGCATAACAATACTGAACTCGTAATAATTGGTCGAACCGTTGCAAAGTAATAATCATGAAAATTCATTTGTCGATTCATTAGAGAGTGATAAATATGAAATGAACTATCTACAACAATTCCCAGTCCAATACTATAAGTCATCACAGTCGCAATATTGAGAGAAAGACCAAAGATTGGAAATAGGCAAAGACTAATTCCAACCGGAAAGATATTTACTAATAAAAAGGATAGAAAAATATTTATTTTCTTAAAGACGATAAGAACGATAATACTCATACAAATCAAAGAGGTGAAAAAGCTCGCTGCAAGAGTGTGAATCATTTCTTTTTGAGAAGTCATTAAATTATAAAAGAGTCCATTAAAACTAAATGCTCTCCCCTCTAATTTATCTTCTATTACCTTTAGCGTTTTCATGAAATCATCAACATCGGATGTTTTTCCAATAATTGTAATTCTATAACTCTTCTCAAGAAGGTTTTCACTAATCTGTGCCGGCACTTTAGAATTTAGAGCAAGAAAGCTAAATTTATTATCCGAGATGGTATTATTACCAGTATATAGTGAATTAATTTCTCTTATAGAGTTTAGTTGAGAGTGAATTCTTATCGATTTATCTTCTAGAATTTCTTTTTCTAAGTTAGATATTAAAACTAACTCTGAGAACACCAATCCTTCACTCTTATCTAAAATAATATCTACAAGTGGAACTCCTCCACTCAAATTTTGAGATAAAGATAAATTCTCTTTAACTTGATTATCACCTAAGAAGTAATTAGTTGCATCTGTGACTATTTTAATATTACGTATTCCATAACTTCCACCTATTAGAGAAAATAAAAAAATTATCGCAATAACCTTTTTCGGGAATGTTCTTCTTGGATAGATTGAATAAATACTAGACTTACGTGATATAGAAAATGTGAAGTACTGCTCAAGAAGTAGAGGCCAGGCAACAGAGATAATTGAGCTTAACCCAATAAGAAGACCACAGAGAACTCCAAAGTGCCTGATCACTTCAATTTCGCTAACAACTAAAGAAGTAAACCCAATAAATGTGGTTACTACCATCAAGAAGATTGGTCGTTTTTTTAAATTAATGGCCTTACGAAAGCTATGAAATCCCTCACTTGTGTAGTAGAGGTGCAATGAAATTGAAAGCCCTATTATAAAAGTGATTAGTGGAACTATAGAAGTAACCATATTCATGTCTAGAAAGAAGAGCTTAATAGAAGCAAGAGACAAAAGACTTGAGTACAAAGGAGCAAAGAAGAGAATTACAGCATTCTTTAATTTTCTAGTAACAAAGAAAAGAATAAGAAAAGAAAAAACAAAGACTAGTGGAAAGATTCTATCTTGCACGGTTCTAGAAGCAATATCTAGTAAGTTATTAATATGTCCGTGCCCCACAACCCTAAACTCTCCATCAAGTCGAGCTAAAATCTTCTTTTCAACATCGAGCTTAAGTTCATCAGTTAAAATAAGCATTCCCATAGAGCTTTCCCAAATAAGGGAACCTTTTCTAAAATTTCCATCTTCAATAGATTTGTAAAACTTCTTACGGTCTAAGTACAACTCATGTGGAAGAATCACATCACAACTTCCATCACAAATTCCTGCTACTTCGAAGGCAACTTTCTCCAGTTCTAAGTATTTTTCGACTGTAGGTTTGCCTAACTTAAAGGCGATCAACTTAGAACGAATCGGAAATTGATTTTTATAGTTATCTAGAGAAATCTTATCCGCATCTGTTAAGAATAGAGATTCTGGATTTCTTTGTTTAATGTCTCTTGCAAAGTAAGCAAGAGAAATAAAACTTAAAACAATGGAAAGTATTAAAGTCTTTCTCACTCATTTTCCCATTTAAGAATTAAACTCTGGGCCATAAACCCGGGTCCAAATGCAAGCATATAGCCCATATCTCCAGTTTTAATATCTCTTGCGGTATTTACTCTATCAAAGATATGTAAAATTGTTGCGCTCGACATATTACCGTGATTATTAAGAACCCACTTTGATTCGCTAATATCTTTGCCATAATCGCTGATATAATCTTGAACCATATTGATAATTTTCTTGCCACCTGGATGAAACATATAGTGTTGGATATCATCAATCTGAAGACCATTTCTTTTTAAAAAAGGTAAGAAGATACTTTCGAAATGACCTTCAATAGCATTAGGTACTTCTTTATCTAAAACAATTTTAAGACCACTATTTACAAGATTAAACCCCATTAGATGTGTTCCTCCGTGAAAGTGGTACATATCCGTATCTACGATATGAGCACCTCTACCTTCTCCACCTTTAAGTATCGCACAAGCAAAGCCGTCAGAGAAAATTGCTGTACTCACAAGGTTTTCAGCGGAAAAGTCATCTCTTTGAAATGTTATGCTTGGTATTTCCATAGTTAAGAGAACAGCTGTTTTATCTGGGTTTGCTTTTAGAAAATCATTCGCATAAATAAGACCTGCAGTACCTCCAGCGCAGCCCATTTCTGTAACAGGTAGTCGCACTACGTCTTTTCTAAGTCCTAGCTCATTCACTAAATAGGCATCAACAGAAGGAATCATAAACCCAGTACAACTTGTCGTAATAATATAGTCGATTTCTTTTGGATCTATCCCCGAGCTAGATATAGCATTGGACAAAAGTTCAACACCGTACTTAACCATCTCTTCTTTATAAATATTATTCTTCTGCTCAAAGCTTAATTCGCCAAATGCAATATCCAATGGAACGACTGCATTTCTCACATCAATTTGTGATCCTTTGAAAATTTTAAGGGCCTTTCTTCTTGTTAGCTCATCTGCTTTTAACAACCAACTATTACAGGCCGCTTCTACAATTTCATCAGTAGTATATGAAAACTTAGGTTTAAGCGTTTCCATGTGAATTATTCTTGTCACTAATTACCTCCAGGTGATAAGTTAATTGTCGGGCCTTAATCAATATTTAACAATTAGACCTAAGTCCTAGAATGAGCTATATTATTGAAAAGCTTTGAATTGTAAGCGTAATTATAACCTAAGTCCTAGAAGAATAATGTTAAACATAAGTGAACGAAAGCTATTAACTCTGATATTTTTGATACTCATCGTCGTCTTAGGACTAGATATTGTTGATGACTTAAATGAGGGAGCATCTCTATCTCATGTCGTTAAAGAAGTCTTAGTCATGGTTCTTGGTACATTAGGAGTGTTAGTCTTATGGAACAAATATTTAAAGGCCAAAAGTAAGGTTCGAGATATTCAAGTAAATATTGAGAAACTAAAAGAAGACCTCAGTCATTATAAAGAAGAAACCCAGCACTTAAGTCAAGGAATTGGTCAAAAGATAAATGATCAGCTTGAGCGATGGTCTTTAACTAAGTCTGAAAAGGATATCGCTCTATTACTTCTAAAAGGACTATCAGTCAGGGAAATATCTGAGATACGTTCGAGTTCTGAGAAAACAATTAAACAACACTGTTCTAATCTTTACCAAAAAGCAAATATTAAAGGTCGTTCTGAACTTTCAGCATTTTTCTTAGAAGATATTCTAGTTTTAGACCTATAGACTCTTTAACTCGTCGACGAGTTCGCGGTACTTCTGTTGTGTCAGATTAAACATTCTTCCATCACTATCAACTATAGTCACCGTTATCATCGCAGTACTTGCTACGGCCGTAGGATAAACCACTCCAACAGTAACAGGAGTAAGAACGGCCCAGCCATATTCTGTAACAGCAAATGTCTTCCACTGCTCATCAGAAAATCCAGCTTTACTAGGGTCAAGGGACTCTTCAAGGGATTTGATTGTACTATGCTTTGGTTTTCCATACTTACTGGTTAAGTCATTAGCAAGTTGCTTAATCGTTATTTTATCAAACGCACTTCCCATTCCTTTAGGCATTGAAAGAACGCCGGCCTCATCTAATGCAACACGAGCATCATGGGTACAGGCCTTTGAAAACCCTCCCTTCTTTGCCACATCATGAATCATCTCAACTTGCTTAGGAGAAATATCTAAAACATAATGACTACCTGGGACCACTTTATCTAGACTGTCAAAAGAGTCTGCATTCTTGCTTTTACTAAGCATCTTTTCATTAACTCTCCTAGGCAATAACCAAGAAGTTCCATCGTAAGAAAAGGCCTTCATTACTTTTTGTCCATTTTCATCTACAACTTCTTTGAAGTACCTTAGCGTGATATGTCCCCTACCAGAGTTAAACTCAACAACAACAGACTTTCCTTGCTTATCTTTAGGAATCATATCTGAAAGTCTTAACACTTCGTGCTCATTTAAAAATACTTCTAAGTCAGTACAGGTTTTATTATAGACAGTTGCAATTTTTTTATTCAAACACTTCTTATGCATACTTGTGAGTCTATCTCTATTGCTTTCAACAAAAGAAGAACAATTCTTTTTATTATATCTTCCACAACCAGTAACCTTAAGATCAATCTCCAGAGATTCGAAACTCTCTTTAACCTCTTTAACCTGAGGATCCTTTCTGAGGTGAGCAAGCTCTCTTTCAGTTTGCTTTGCTGCCTGAGACATCTTAACTCCTTTAGCTGCAATTGCAGGAACAAAGGGAAGAGCATCAATTGAAGTCAATAGGGCCGCTGTCACACAACCTCGAATATTTGAAGTTCTAATATACTCGGCCGACTTAACCCCAGTAGGACAAATATTTTCTTGCTTAGAATCGCCAATCTTCTCCATGCCATTTAGCTCTTCATCACACTTATCAATAGCTTCATAAGCTCCTTTTCCTAGAAAGGCAGTGTCGACACCAAGTGTTCCTACTTTAGTTGCAGTCATGGCCATCTTTCCCAACTGTCCAGCTCTTAGCACAAGTCCTGCCCCACCTGTTAAGACGGTTAGTCCTACATTAAGTGAAGTGTTTAGAGCAAAGTCATTAAATTCATTTTTTAAGTTTCGTGTTCTATCAATACATTCTGGTAATTGATAGAGCTCCTCTCTTGCTAATTGCTTTAGTCTCGAGTTTGGATTTGCAATTTCATCTCTAGAAAATGCCATAGCACTCGATTGATAAGGAATACTAGCAAGGTCTTCTTCAAAGTCATCACACTGTCCACTATCACCATAAAGAATACAGTCATTCATTCTAATATTTCTTCTTAGTTTCTCATTTAATATTTTCTTATTTTCAAGAAATTGCTGCTTAACTTTACTAAGTAAATCACTCTTCGTTGGCTTTATTCGATCATCAATAATATCGTCATCAATATAGTCAGAAAGTATATTTCCGTGCAAGATAGGATTTTCGGCCTTAATAAATTCGACCATAGATTTTAATTCGTTAATTTTTTTGTTCTTAATCTGCGCGTAACCTCTTCCTGAATAATTTCTTCTAACTTCTTTAATCTTTAAAGCAATGGCATAGATTGGCTCTATAGCATTGGTAAAAATATCATCACTTAGATTATTCACTCCCCCTTGGGCCTGACACTTATTGGCCTCTATGGAGCGACAGTAACTGCTATCGTGAGGCATATTAAATTCATCACAAGGAAGATCTTTCTTTATCTCAGTTCCAAGTATCGAGTTAATATTTGCAATTTCTTGCGAGAGCTGATGAGTATTATCTTTAATCTTGTTAAGATAATTATAGCTCATTGAGACGATTGCTTTTTTCTGAATACTAACCTCTTCTTCACTCTTGTCACGTCGATCAAAGCATTCATTAATTTTTCCTGTAAAATAATTTTCCGTAATCCCCAGATCGCGCCCCTGAGTTTTAGAGAATTTCTCCTCAAGCTCTTTTACAGAAATATACTTTGAAGAAGGTATAGTTCGTTTACATGAATCCCAAGGGGAATCAGAAATCATTTGAAAAAATAAACCAGTGTTAGTGTCTATGCGAAACTGACCTACCATATATGGACACTCACTTGACTCTTTTAACTCTGCACCACAAGTATATCTAAAAGTAGTATTAACTTGCTCAAGGGATCTCTTTGCAAGATTAACAATATCCTTATCTTCAATAGCAAAGGAGCTAGCATTGAAAACGAGAAGAGTTAATATGAGGATGTCTTTAATATACTTCATAGATATATTATCCTATCGGCTAGAATTATTTAGTACTTGAATCTATTACTCAAAGAAATTCTTGAGTAATTTCTACAATTTAGATCATTTTATAACGTAAAAAACCAAGAGAATAACTGTCTCAAGTTATAGGCATAGAAAGTGTTTAATATTTAAACATACTCTAAAATTAATGCTCAACTTGCATACAGTTTTCAAAATTCATCTAAACTAAATCTATGAAGAAAATTACCGACCAATTCACTTATATGCCGGATGATTATGAGCAAGCTAGAAGTAGCTACAGAGCAAGAAATAATATCACAATAAAAAAGGCCGCAATTTCTTGCGGCCTTTCGATATAAAATAATTTAATTATTTTCTAATCGTCACTAGCTAGTTTTTCAGCTCTTGCTTTCATAACATCTGTTTGGATGTTAGAAGGACAGTCGTGATACTTAGCGAATTCCATTGTATATGTTGCTTTACCAGCAGACATAGATCTAAGAACATTTGAATAACCAAACATTTCAGAAAGTGGAACTTCAGCGTTAATGATAACTTCTCCACCTGGATCAGTTTCAGAACCTTGGATCATCCCTCTTCTAGAAGAAAGGTCACCAATAACACCACCTTGATACTCATCAGGAGTTGTTACTTCAACTTTCATGATTGGCTCCATTAGTACTGGCTGAGCAGCATTAATCGCTCTTCTCATCGCTTGTCTTGCAGCAATTCTGAAGGCCATATCAGATGAATCTACATCATGGTACTTACCGTCTTGTAGGAAGATTTCACAGTTAATAACTGGGAAAGCTGCAAGAGGACCTTGATCCATAACGTCTTGGAAACCTTTTTCACAAGCACCAATGAATTCGTTAGGAATAGATCCACCTTTAATTTCATTGTTAAACTTGAAAACCTGATCTTCTTTATCTTTTCTATCAGCAGTAAGTGGCTTAAGAACACCAACAACTTGACCGAACTGACCAGAACCACCAGTTTGCTTCTTGTGAGTATATTCGAATGGAGTTTCTGTTCTAATTGTTTCTCTATAGTTAACCTGTGGAGCACCAACAACAACTTCTGCACCGAATTCACGCTTAAGTCTTTCTACGTAAATTTCAAGGTGTAGCTCACCCATACCAGCAATTCTTGTTTCACCTGATTCTTCATCTGTGAATACGTGGAAAGTTGGATCTTCTTTAAGGAATTTTGCAAGACCTTTAGACATCTTCGCTTGCTCGTTCTTATCCTTACAAGAAATTGAAAGTTCAATAACTGGGATTGGAACGTGGATACCTTCAAGAGAAAGACCAATTGATCTATCATCACCAACAAAAGTATCACCTGATGCACAGTCAATACCAACGATTGCGATGATATCCCCTGCGTGTGCCGAATCGATATTCTCTCTGTCGTTAGAGTTCATTCTAACCATTCTACCAACTCTAACTTTCTTACCAGTTCTTGAGTTGTAAACAGTTTCACCCTTATTAAGAGTTCCTCTATAGATTCTTGTATATGTTAACTGACCAAATTGCTCATCAGTAATCTTAAATGCCATTGCAAGTAGTTCTTCCGCTGGATCTGGAGAAATTGCAACAACTTCATCTTTTTCAGTCTTAGCAGTAGGAGGAACACAAGTAAGTGGAGAAGGAAGGTATCTAGTCACCGCTTCAAGAAGAACTTGAACACCTTTATTCTTAAATGCAGATCCCATATAAACAGGAGTTAATTGAAGAGATTGAACTCCAATTCTAATACACTTGTGAAGATCTTCTTCAGATGGCTCATTACCTTCTAGGTAGTTTTCCATTACAGCGTCATCATATTCAGCAACTGCATCAATCATTTCACCTCTTAGTTCTTCTACTTGATCAACTAGATCAGCAGGAACTTCTTCAGCTCTAACTTTTTCACCGTTATCACCGTCAAAGTAATAAGCAGTTTTAGTAATTAAATCAACAACACCTACGAAGTTTTCTTCAGCTCCGATAGGATATTGCATAAGAACTGCATTGTGGTTTAGCTTGTCTCTTAGAGCATTTCTACCATTGAATGCATTCGCTCCCATTCTGTCCATCTTGTTTAAGAAAGCTAGTCTTGGAACGTTATATCTCTTCATTTGTCTATCAACTGTAATTGACTGAGACTGAACACCAGAAACAGAACAAAGAACCAGGATAGCACCATCAAGAACTCTTAGTGATCTTTCAACTTCAACTGTAAAGTCAACGTGACCCGGAGTATCGATAATATTAATTTTAGTATCTTTATCAATACCGTCAGCAAATGTAGTACCTTTTCCAGAAATACCTTTCCAGAAAACAGTCGTTGCTGCAGAAGTAATTGTAATACCTTTTTCTTTTTCAAGTTCCATGTGGTCCATTGTCGCACCAGCACCACCACCACGAACATCTTCGATTTTGTGGATCATGTCACAGTAAAAAAGAATTCTTTCAGTAAGAGTAGTCTTACCAGAGTCAATGTGTGCCGAAATACCGATATTTCTCGTTTTCGACATTAGCTTGTTTGTAATCATTGTCTTTGCTCCATATGAGTTATATTTGGACGTTATATTAATATAAAATGATTGTTTTCAAAGTCGCATCTTAGAGAAATTACGTGAATGAGTCAATCGGCAAGTTAAGTCTTTGACTATTTTTCTAAAGAATTTTACGAAGCACATTGACATTATGGACCATAATCCTTAATTAATCTTAATACGTAACACAATTTCTATTTCAAAGGCCAAAGATCACATGCGAAGTGACCTAAGTAAACAAGATTTATACGATTCTGTTAAAACCCTAGTAGAATGCGAGATACCGCACCTACACTTTGATCAACACAAACTTTTTACGCTATTCAGCATTGCTTTTCAGTATATGCTCTTCATGTCAAATAAAAAGCCTGGAGCTTATATTTTAAGAATTGAAGATAGCGCTCTGGCCGACAAATTGGCCAAGAAATCTAAAGACCCATCGACTAGAAAGTTCATGCAATCTTTGCTGATCCCTAGAAAATTGAAGTTTGGAAAATCAATGTTCTTTCTAGACTTCTTCCATATTGGGTCATGGAATCTTACTAAGGATATCAAAAGAGAAAAAATTCAAGGCGCTATTATAGTTAAGAATACTTCTTCTAGGCCAATGGACCCAATGGAAATGGACGACGAAGAAGAAAATCCGATGGCGAATCTACCAGAGAATTACTTCCTGGATACACTGACTGACTTTGTTCCAAAAACTATTACGATTGCCTATGAACATCAGTTTGACGGTATTGAAACTTTACAATTTCCATTTATCGTTAAAGATAGAGAGAGATCAATTTCTGGTGTGACTATCGGCAAAGATATCGACTGGGAAAAGCTTGATGATTAATAAGAGCTTACTCACAAATATCATCTCTATTTCTCTAATTGTAATTGGTTATATTACTCCATACTTTTCCGAACAAATTAAAGTCATGGGTCTGTACTCATTTTCAGGTGCTATAACAAACTGGCTGGCGATTCATATGCTCTTTGAAAAAGTTCCAGGACTCTATGGTTCGGGAATTATCACAGAGAGATTCCAAGAATTTAAAACAGGAATCAGAGCTCTCATAATGAATCAATTCTTTACTAGAGAGAATTTTGAAAAATTTATGAGCGAATCAACAACGAATCTTTTAAAAATTGAAGAAGATACTCTCGTTGAGACAATTGACTTTGATAAAGTTTTTGAAAAACTAAAGGCCGCGATTATGGAATCTCCTTTTGGATCTATGATCGGAATGTTTGGCGGTCCTAGTGCTCTTGATGGCCTAAAGCCTCAATTCGAACTAAAGTTTAAAGAGATCATTGCGGATATGATTAACGACGAAAACTTCATCAAGAATCTTACTAAGAACTCAGAAGGTTCAAGTGATCTCTTCTCAAATGTCGAAGGCCTAGTTGACGGAAGACTAAACGAGCTTACTCCAAAAATGGTTAAAGAAATCATTCAAGATATGATCAAATCACACCTAGGTTGGCTAGTTGTTTGGGGTGGAGTCTTTGGTGCCTTAATTGGTCTTCTCACTACCCTCCTGTAGACACAGTAAAAACAACACCTTACGAGTGTTATATTTTTAACACTCGAGAACTTCTTACAAGCTTCATTGAGTCCAATTCAAATAAATGCTATTCATAAAGGAATACATAGGAAGGATTTATGAATATTAAGCAAATCAGTAAATTAGTTATCTTATCTAGTGCTCTTGGAAGCAGTCTCATTTGTCAGGCCAATGGTGTCTTAGATGTTATCAGAGATGCTCAAGGTCCAATTGTCATTGATGATCTAAGAGAGATACTTAAACTAGAAGTTGCTAAAGCAGAGCTTAAGTCTACGCTTGAGTCCAAAGGTCTTTACGATAAAGTAAATGCTTCTCTCTATGTAAACTCACTTGAAGATAAAGATGTTTTAAGATTAAAGAATTTCTTTGGTAGAGATACTTCATTTCCTTACCTTGGTAGAGTCTTGTCAGATGACGGTATTTTAAAATCCCACGAAGTTATCGCTTGGGCGAAACTGCAAGAAGAAGTTGAAGCTGCAACTGGTACAATTACATGGGGAACAAGTGTTCGTAAACTAGATGAAAACGGTGAAGTTGTTACTGAGATAGTAAGAAACTTTCCAACAGACTTAGAAGGCAACCGTAGCAGTTCATCTAAAGTCATGAGAAGTATTATTCTTAGAAACTTGGCCGACGATAAGTTCGGAGCTCTATCATTTGAGCAATTAATAAATAGGCTTAATAAAATAAACTCACAAACGGATTGGATCGAAGTATATGAAGGACGTGATGAGTCTACACTTGAAGATTTACTGGAGTTAGCTCCACCTTCAATAACTCTATCCCCTTATGCAATTGCATGGGCAAGAAGTGTTGATAGCTCAAGAACAGCTATTGCTTGGGCCATTGATGCAAATATAGAAAACTCGTCTAGAGCTATCGCTTGGGCAGTAGAGAGTGAATATACAAACGTTCCTACTAATTCATCGACCTACTTGGACGATGTTGAAAGAGATCTCGAAAGAGAGCTTGAACGCATTAGAGATATTATAGATGGTCCACTCATCAATGTAATTAACGACTCAGATAGAAACTAGAAAAGAGATCACTAGATGAAGATGAATGAATTAAATATTATTCTAGGACACAAGTGTAACTACACATGCACACACTGCGTCAACTCGTCTGGTCCTGATCAAGTATCATCGAAGCTATCTGATGATGAAATCTCCAATATTACGACCCAGATAAAAGAACATGCTCCAAAGCTTGTTCTATTCACTGGAGGAGAGCCAACTCTCTATCTAAAAGATATGAACCAATTTATTAGAGAACATCCAAACAAGCTCGAAGCAAAGTTTGGAATAACAACAAACGGATGGTTTGGTAGTAGTATTGAACAAACTAGAATTCTTCTTGATAAGGTGGATAGACTAGACTTTGTGCAAGTATCATTTGATGCTTTTCACGGAACAAAGACTGAGTACTCTTATATTAAGAATATAAGAGATTACTGTGAGTCAAAAGGCATGAGCTTTAATATCTCTATGGCAATCGCTGAACCAAAGGACCTTCTAATGGCCCAAGAGCTTATTAAAGACCTTGGCGTTAAGGTAATTTTTCAAAAAGTTTCTAAAGTCGGTAGAGCGCAAGAAAATAATATTACTTACAAGTATTTTAAGTTTGAAGAATCTGTCTTAGATGAAAAGTGCCCAAATGTAGATTCTTTTACCTATATACCAGCAAAAGGATACTCTAACTGCTGCGGAAACCTTGTCTATAATGATGTCACACAAGATATTTGCAACACAGAGTTCGATGATTATATATCAAGTGATATTTTTAAGACATTAAGAAATAAAACTTTTAAAGAAATGTTAGCAGACAAAGAGATAGATACTGCGCAAATCCCTGTGGACTGTTCTAGTGCCTGTAACCTATGTGAATTTATTTTCAAGAGGTCATCATGAGGTATTTTAATTATCGTACACTTGAGCAAGCAAAGATTGACACAGCTCTACTAGACTATAGAAATCACTCTGCGGACAATAGATCGACTATTTACTTAGATAGTTTGGATGAAAACAGAGAAAAGTTTAGCACTACCTTTGGAGAAAACTTTAAGTTTGGTCTAGAAAGAAAGTTTAGGCCAGCACCTGAAAATAGAGCTATTGAAAATGAACTTGAAAGAAGAAACTCAAGCACCGAAGATTTAAAGAAGTCATTAGATGATGGCTTTACTAGAATGAGCTACGATATTTCTAATAAAGAGCGCTACACTGAGGAGTGTATGCAGATTTTAAAAAATGGCGAGTCAACTTCATTCTATCTTGGAAGCGAATTGATAGGTCTTATTTTAACAACACCGTTTGCCATTGAAAATGAAAGTAAAACACTTATTGCATGGATGTGGATAAATTCAAAGTCAAATTTAGAACACAGAAAAAAGGCAAAGAATGCAATCTATTCTAAGATAGAAGAAATAAATACTGCCAGTGTCGCGGCCGTACACAATAGAAATATTGCCTCAATGAGCTTTCTAGAAAATATTGGTTTTAAAAGGTTCTGTATAATATGTTAATAAGAATTTGCTTCATCATTTTACTCTTAAGCTCTTGCTCAAAGAAATCCTCTGACACAACATGGGATGTGGTTTCTAATGGTGGAGTGACTAAAATTACACCAGCAATGGCCCTAAGTAATATTGGTGCCTATGTTTTAAAGCAAACACATAGAACTATTTTTTCTTATGATAAGAATGGCAATTTAGATTCAAAGATTTTGAAGACCTGGAGTACAAGTAGAGACTATAAGCAAATAAAGTTCTGTATTGATGAGAGTATCTCATTTAACGAGACACGCCATTTTGACACAAAATCTCTGAAAGAAACTGTAAATGGTGCAATAAAAGATGACCAAGAATATACAATTACAGAAAAAGACAATTGCTTAAACTACACTTTTAAAACTTCGGCCAAGTACCTACTCTATAAATTAACACTACTGTTTCACGCTCCATCAATTAAGAGTGATATTGAAAATGTTGAAATAGGATTAGGAGACTTTAAAGTACTTGTCCACAGTCCTCAACAAGTCCACCTCGTTAGAAAGAATGAAAAGAAGAATGCATATAACACGATTAAATTCTATGACATTAGTAGCTTTGATAAGACAAAACTAAATGATTCTATAGAAGATTATAACAGGATCTCACCAAGTCAAATTCCTCAAGGTATCAAAGAAAACTATAATATGTTTAATGTATCGATTCTAAAGTCTGCCATTGTTATTTTTAATATTGAGGATGATAAAAGCCGCTCAAAGATTTTCAATTGTATTTCGACTTCTAAACTTAGAAATATTCTTTTTGAAAACCAAGAAAACAAAGTCTCACTGAAGTATATTACACCAATTGGTATCCCTGGATCAGAACAAGGAAGTCCAAAGCAAAATTGTGACAGCTCCAAGCTGGACAAAACTTTTATTTTTGCAAATTGGAAACATGATAAAAAAGAACAACTTCAACAGTACTTTGACGAATTAAGTAAACAAATTGGAATAAAGGTACAAGTAAAGAACTTTTCATTTCAAGAGCTTAACGAAATGGTCTGGAAAACAAAGACTGGTTATGACCTAGTTGTACCATTTCTAGACTCCACTCAAAATGCCGTAGCAGAAACCTTTAGTGCTTTTGCAAACCAGGAGCAAAAATTCTTTAATTTTGATACTAGCTACCTGATGGATAATTATAATGAACTTATGAATATTGGAAACAAAAGTGATATCGCAAAGCTTGTAAAGAAGTTGAATGTGCAAGTAGAGGAAAATCATCTTGCTATCCCACTTAAGCAAGTAACACGACCGTTCTTTTTTCCAAAGAGACTTAAACGTTTTTCAATTGGATCAGATCTTCTTGAACATCCTGATGTTGGGAGTATCGAACTTTGAAATCTATTCTAGAATCAATACATTTAACGCTTAGAAATGTCGCGCTAACTTTGTTTACGATGATGATTCTTGTTCATGGTATCTCGATAGTTAAAGAAGTGAAGTTTATAAACGAAAGTGCTTATAAGACTGCCGGTAGTTTAAGTAATTTCTTAGAAGAGACAATTGAGATAAATGATATCATTGGTCTAAATATACTACTAAACTCAATTAAGAATAATAATATTGCGACCCTAATTTTTAGCCCGGCCGCTGAATATAATATTTTTCCTGCCAAAATTCAGATTGGAGAGAATATTTACGAGAGTAATTTTCTCTATGACAGATCATTTAACATAAATAATAATGGTCACAATATTGGTAACTTCAGTATTCACTTGAATTTATTGTCTATTTCAAAGAATTTATTTCTCACTAATTTACCTTTATATATAGCGCTAGCGATATTTCTCTTTTTAACCTTCGTTATCGCTAATTACAAGATCTCATCTACATTAATTAAAATTAATCGTGATGCTTTTATAATGAGTAGAGAGGGACTATCAATTAATGAAATTAAGGAACACTATTCCAAGCTTGAAGATAAAGTAAAAAATAATACTCTTTCAAAGATTTATATCTCAGTAATGAAAAATATCTTAGACGGTGTTAAGAAATCAAATGAAGCGGATAAACTTAAGGCGCTTGCCAAAGAGAAACTCAATATTGCGAGGCAAGTTTCACACGATATTAGAGGACCTATATCTGCTATAAAGATGTCACTTACTAATGAACAACCTAACTCCATCTTAAGCTCTTCTCTAATGAGAATTGAAAATATTGCCAATGATCTACTTGACCAAAGTAGACCAAAGAGTGAAATCGTTTTAATCGAACCAATCGCAGCTATAAAGCAAATAATTGCTGAAAAAATGGCAGCACAGAAAATCAATATTACATTAGAAGATAATGGAGTAAATGGTCAGATTTCAGTTTCTCCAATCATGTTTAAACGTGTTCTTTCTAACTTGCTTAATAATGCTATTGAGGCCACACAGCAGCTAACAGCAAAGATATCTGTTTCTTTGACTCTTAATGATGGCATTTTAAATATTACAATTTCTGATAATGGGACTGGTATTGATAAAGAGATTCTTGAAAAGATAAATGAAGGGATATCTATCTCAGCTGGTAAGCAGGCCGGTAATGGAATAGGACTGGCATCAGCTTATGAGAGTATCGTGAACTGGAATGGTTCTTTAAAAGTAGAATCAACTCTAAATAAAGGAACTCGTGTCATTATTGAATTACCATTTATTAACAATTCTCATTCGAAAAATATCATTCACCTCGATGACGACGAGCTTATAAGAATGTCGTGGTCAATCACGGCCCAAAAGCTGTCCCAAAACTTCTTATCTTTTGAAAAAGTTCAAGATATTGATTTAGAAAAATTAAATAAAGATGACTTCTTCTATATTGATCATGAATTAAATGACGAAAGTATCAATGGAGAAGACTTCTGCCAGAGACTACTACAAGAAGGATTTAGTAATATCTTTCTCTCTACTGGTCATAGTAGAGATCACTTTCCTAATCTCGATCAGAGAATAGTCTTAACAGATAAAACTTGTCCCTTTTAGATATATTACTATTGGCCATCTAAATGCCTTAAAGCTTGAAATCTTCTATATTTTATAGAGATTGATAGTAATTCATTGGCAGCTTTCTTTTAATAGATTTCATATTTTCAAATACTTAGAGAGAAATTCCTTTGAATTCTATTTAAGGTATATCCTTATAATGACCGATAAAAGAAAAGAACTAATTGGGGAAATCAGCTTGAAAAACTTTGGTATTATTCTTTTTATTCTTACATTACTTAACTCTTGTTCAGCTAAGAAAAAAGGTGTTACCACTTCTTTAAAGTTATTCTCTTCTGCAATCTCCTCTACTGTCCCAATTGGTGGTGGTTTGTATATAGTAGGAAAGAGTTCTACTGGAGAGCACTTCGCAGTAGGAGTTCAAAACCCCTCTCAAGAAGTTGAAGTCGATCTTAAACCAGGAGAATGGAGCTTTGGTGCCATTGCATGGGATGGATCAGGCTCGGCCCCTCTTACGGGAACAAATCGATGTGGTAAAACAACTGCAAGTATTGCAGGCTCTGAAGTAGTTGTTAATCTATCTTTAAATGAGAATAATTGTTTAGACCCTAGCTTTGCTGACTCTACCCATATGAATGGTAATCAATTTAATACTCTACGTTTAGTAGGTTGTAGAAATTTAGTTGAAGTTGACACTAATTCTGATAATACAGAAACTTGTAGTGATCTTCCAACAGAACAAGGTATAGGACTAAGTTATCGTATTGTCTTTAAAGGGCTAAATTCCAACGGAGATATTGATCTTCCTAATCTTTATTCGGCATGTATCGTTAATGGAAATATCTCCTCTTCTGACTTTATTACCAATATAAAACTTCCTCTTCAGTCCCTAGGAAATAACTTTCCATTTGCAATCGTCGCTTATGAAGATCTTAACTGTAATCCTGAAAGAGAGGAATCTATTTATTTATTTGGGATGACTAACCCACCGCCAGGTAAGATTGTCTCAGATAGTATCGCCCTCGTTGGACCTTCAGCAAATCAGACATCTCTTTTTATAGCAGATAATCATATTGGTATTGGTACAAATCCACTAGGACATCCTGAAGTTGCTGGAGGAATTATTCCAAAACTTCCAAATATCTCGGCGGCAGGAGTTTTCCCAGACCCTACAGAGAATACCAATACAGGCACTCCCTATGAGAATGTTACCAACGCTTACTGGAATGTTGCAGGAACAAGTAATCTCGTTGCACCGTGGGAAGTTGGTACAAAGGGTGCTCTTAAAGCAAATGATGGATC
This sequence comes from Halobacteriovorax sp. HLS, assembly GCF_004006665.1. Lineage (NCBI taxonomy): Bacteria > Pseudomonadati > Bdellovibrionota > Bacteriovoracia > Bacteriovoracales > Halobacteriovoraceae > Halobacteriovorax > Halobacteriovorax sp. HLS. The sequence goes on along the minus strand of NZ_QOCL01000012.1, from coordinate 174,418 downwards.
AAATGATATCTATGAAATAAAAACTACCACTAATACAGATGGTTATAATAACTTCAATATTATTAATACACGTTCAGGGGCTGGTCCTTGTTCAGTGACCAGTACTTACAACCCTACGACTCAGGATCTAACTCTGACTTACTGTGATCAAGTCCCTGGTCCAATAGGAACAAATTCGGCCCATTTAGTCACTGAGATAAACTCTAGATTATCAGCTGAATCGCTAGCCAGTTATCTCGTTGCCACAGACCTTTTTTCGGCAACAGTATTTTCTCATACCGGCCTAGCTGCAACAAGCGCAAATAAGCAAATCAGTAATGGGAAAAATCCAAGTCCTATAAAGAGAAGAGAGACAGGACAAATTGGAGAAATTGCTGAGGCACTAGCTGGTCATATTGGGGCGCTCATAAGTCTTGCGGGCTACCCTACTTGTTCATCAATTCCTAACAATGGACAATTTACATTCATCCATAAAGATATTGAGCAAGTTACAATTGAATTCGCCCAGCCTCAGGTTCCTATGAGTATCTATATGAACAATAACGGATCTCCTGCAAATTATACTTTTGAAAAGAGAGTTCTTCTAAGATTTCAAGGTGTTCCTGAAGCGATCTATGAGTTCAATTGTCCAGGCTCTTCGAATGAGTTCTCTGGATACTATCGCTCATCAAATATTGATGGTGGTGAAGATTATAGAACAGAGCTCTTCTATGAAACATTCGATCCGAATGCGACAACAATTGATTTCACGCAATACTATGTTCATACAGATGACAGCAGTAAGCAATATAAGAATAGATCTTGGACACTATTTAAAAATTCCAATTCTACAAGTTATTACGAACTATGGCATGCTAGATATGTACATAATGTAACTGACGGAACTCATAGTGCCGATCGCTACTTTGGAAAGGTTTATAGTGGAGCATGGACTGAAGTTTCTTCTCAAAACTTCAGTGGATTAGGAGTAATTCAAGCTTCTTCTTCAGACTGGACAGCAAATCCAACTGCCACGCAAAATAAGTACACACTTGCAGGAGCATTTTCATCTTCTGCATCTACACCAACTGCACCTTCGCATGAACCTTCCATGCTTTCAACAATGACTGACTTAAGTTTTCAAAAAATGATTTATGCACTTCCAGAAGAGATGGCGCCGATGGCACCTCAAGATCATAGATTGATTCCAGGACTATCGCCACACTTAAGCTATATGCTTCACAAAAAGGCGATTATTACACTGGATAAGTGGTCTAGCCTTAACGGATCAGGTTGTGCTTCCACTGTGGCAGAGCTAGAGAATTTCTTATTTTCCAGTGGAAAAAACGCAATTATGCCTCACACATATTCAACCAATTCCTATACGGCCATTGATAACGAATTCTTTATGGATGATGGTGATTCACTCTTCTATTATTCGGATCCAGGGACTTACTCACTTATGAGTTCTCCGGGGAGCTGTAGCTCAGTTCTATTTAAGCCAAGGTTATTTGAAATAAATATAGATTCTTCAACTTTGGATAGGGCCGATGGCTTTGCTCTAAACATTAATCAATACTTTGATGGAATAGTCTTTGATATGACTACAGATATTAATGCAAATTCTAATGGGGACACTCCTGTCACCATGAAGTGGATTACTACTAATGATACAACTTACCCTTTTAGATGGTATGGAGATCAAGTCTTTGCTGCTCCTACTATTTCATCAGTGACTTCCTTGAATACTTCGGCCGCTCCAATAACTATTCATGGAACAAATTTTCATGAAAATATGGTTATTGCTGACGATAAGTCTTTGATAAATACTTGTACAACAATAAGTGAGACACAAATCATCTGCACTACAAATGTTACGACTTCTGGACCAGTTAACTTTACAATGACAAACGGTGCGGGACAAGTAGCGAATCACCCTGACACTATTCCATAATAGTAGGCACTCATTCTTTAAGGTTCTAAAGCTAAATAGCGATAAAGACGTAAAAAAATCCATTTACAAAAGAGTTGAAATATAATCAATTCATGAAGAAAAAAAGGGATAAGAAGAACTATATAATCGCACTCCTAAGTATATACTGCTGTGTACTTACCTTCTTTCTATTTAATCAAAATAAAGAATTAAAACAAACAAATGCTGAGAATAAATCTCTAGCTAAAGATAATAGTGCTCTAAGCTCAAAGAACGCCGCTCTAAGTTCAGGAAATACTCTTAAGGGAATAAAGATTAGCTCTCTACAAGGTCAGCTTGATGCTCTTACTAAAGAGATTAGAGATGCGAATTCGTCTCAAAATATTGAAAAGAGAGTTCAAAATAATATTAAATCTATTAAAAGTGAACAGGCATCACAAAAACAAATCAGTGAGCTTAAAAAGAGTATGGCAGCAGCAAGTGCACAATCCGCAAAAACGATTAAGGAGCTCTCAAAAGAGTTAAAAGAAACAAGAGAAGTACTAAGCTCCACTCAAATGAAACTCTCCGCTAAGGCCCTTTCTTCGACACCAAGTTATAAAAGTTCTACAAGGAAAACCTATAAGAAGTACATTCCTAAGATGAAGAGCTACAATCCTTATAAGACAGTTTACTCATATAAGAGAACGAGAACACCTGCTAGCTATAGATCAATTGAAAGACCTAAGAAAGTCACTCAAAAGAAAAAAGAGGCGGATAAATTATTAGGTGATTTATACGAAGAATAAAGCGGGAGAGACTCTCCCGCAACTTTTAAAAACTATTCTGTTACTGCTCTACCAAGATCAACAAGACCACCAGTCGATGTCTTAGAAGCATAACTTCTGGACTTGAATACTGATCTCATTAAAAGCTCTTTAAGCTCGTAGACATTTAAATTCGGATTTCTTGATAAGAGCTCCGCTGCAACTCCCGCAGTATTTGGCGAGGCCATTGAAGTTCCAGACATATTAGAATACCTATTCCCTGGTGTTGTAGAATAAATACCAGAACCAGGAGCTGCAACGTCAACATTCTTTTTTCCATAATTAGAAAACATAGATAACCTCTTCCACTTAGATGTTGAAGCTACCACTAATAAACTTTCACTTTCAAAGCTCGCTGGATAAGTTAGCTTCGTATCAATATTTTGAGTGCTATTTCCAGCAGCAGCGACAACAAGCACTCCATATTCACTTCCAATATGATCGATTGTATCTTTTACTAACATACCACCTTCATTGTGAGACTTACCAAAAGAGCAATTAATAATACGTGCTCCATTTTTTGCAGCGTAGAGAAAAGCTTCAGCTACATCTACATCAGTTTCATCACTTGAATTAGGAACCGTTCTTATTCCCATAATTTTTACATTCGAAGCAACACCAGCAATACCAACTCCATTATTTTGTTTGGCTGCAATTGTTCCAGAAACATGAGTTCCGTGGCTATGCCCATCACTAATGTCCATTGTTGCATTTCCATCAGCATCTCTTACTAGAGTGTTAATTCCATGAATATCGTCAATATATCCATTTTGATCATCATCAATACCATTACCTGGAATCTCTCCAGGGTTAGTCCACATAACATCCTTTAGGTCTTCATGATTATAGTCTACGCCTGTGTCGACAACCGCTACGATAACTTCACTTGAATGAGATGGGTCATAATTCTCATATGCATTAAGAACTCCCATTCCCCCCTCTTGAGGAGATTTAAAGGCCCACAGCTTTCTTAGGGCAGGATCGTTAAATGAAGTGCTCATTTTATTAAATCCTGGAGCAACTTTCTCAGTATCTACAGCAGCAGGTAGAGCTTCTCTATTTGCATAATAGTCTCTATTAACAGAAGCAATACTTGTATCAGTCTTTAGCTCTCGTTCTAATTGAGAGAGATTTTGAGTTCTAACAATATATGTATTTTTAAAAAAGTGCTTGGCTGACTCAATCAGCTCTGAATGTGGAAGCGAGGCCCCTTCATTTACTTTTACAATTAATCTATTTTGGTGAAAGCGTAGGTCCTGGGCGACAGAAGAGAAACCAACTAATAAAGTCATAGTGACTAAGCATTTTTTTAACACAACAATTCCTTTTGTTCTTTAATATAATGTATTTAGTCTATTAGTGATTTAGTGATATGCCACCATACAATTTCTGACATTTAGTATTAGATAATAAAAAACGAGCAAAATGGAGGATTCCCACCATTTTACTCATTTTTACTTACTTAGAAATACAGCTTATTAAGCTCGAAAGATTCTTCTTCGTCGAATTCATCAATGGACCAAAATGGTTATAGGCATAACCAGAGTAAATCCAAGGAGTCACACAACGATCAGCTTTCGCTACTCCACTATTTGCAGGGTGGTAAGCTGTAGATTTTGTACTATTTGTTTGAATGGAAAATGTTTGTACGACTTTATTAACTCCACAGAAGGCATTAACAGTCTGAAGAGTTGATCCGAAGTACTCTATTAGTGAAGACCTAGAAGACTTCTTTGAAAATGAACACTGTGGGTAGAACTCATTCCAACTTCCAATACAAGCGCCAATATTACCTCCTCCATTGGGAGTAAATTGAAACATTCCAATATTTAATTTTGAGGCCTCATCTTGGTAAGGATCTTCATAGAACTTAACACCTGCTGGTTTTCTATAATTTGCCGGCGCATACTTTGCTGCTACCCTATTAGAGCTAGAAGAATCCGCTGAAGATAAACTCTCTGTATAAGCTAAACAAGAAAAGAACTTCGTCCACTTTTTCGTTAAAAGCATTCGCGCCTCATCTTCTCCATCATTCATTCTTTGGCGTAGACCATTTACTTCATTTTCAAAATCATTAAGTTTTGCAATGACAGACGAAGAAGGAACTCTATCAGATTTTTTAAGTGTTTTCGTAAGTGAAGACCTTGTTGAGATACAAAGTGGACTTTGAGCAAGCCCTGTCGCTATAAAGTCATCATTATTTCTCGGTACTGCGTAATAAGGAGCTAAATTACCAAGATCAACTTTTGAATCAAGTAACTGCATCTCTACAAAGAAAGCAATTCGTTGAGAGAATTTATCTTGATCATCTAGAGCTGCCTCACAATAATCCATTTGATTTTCCATGCTATCAATTCGTAATGTATCAAGGGCCTTATATGAACCATACTGAGAATCGACTTGTGGACCAATAATATTTGCAACCTCAATGAAGTCTATTGGAACAGGCCCAGGGTTCGGATCAGGTGTTGGATCAGTCGTAGTCGGTGGTGGATCAGTTGGCGTTTGCACTGGTGGATCTGGATCAGGCTTAGGCTCTCTAGGCCTAAAAATTCCCATTGAATATGATTCTAGCGAAATAACCAAAAGACTGAGTAAAACGATCCCTTTTTTCATACCTTTTCCTTCTTAAAAAAACTCTCTTGAGGTTCTCTTCGGATAGGTCTATAAGCTTTTGAGAAATTGAATTTAATAATTAGAAAAGAGAAAATAGTTCTCTATAAAATGGCCGAACTCATGATCAATCAAGCCTTTGAAGACATAATGAAGTTTTCAATCACACTTCTTTCAATCTTGAATCCACTTGGAATCATTCCGATTTTTATCAATATTACGAGAAATAGTAGTGAGGGCCAAATAATTAAGATTGCAAATTCATGTTCATTGGCCGTAATGGCGACTATTCTAGTCAGTCTAATAGCTGGACATAAAATCTTACTCTTCTTCGGAATTAGTATTGCGTCTTTTACAATTGGTGGAGGAGTGCTGATATTCTCCATGGCATTTAGTATGATAAATGCTCAGTCTTCTGAAGCAAAAATAAATGAGGCCGAAATATCTCACATTCAAGACCTACGAGAATTAGGAATTGTACCACTGGCCATTCCGCTAATCTCAGGTCCTGGAGCAATTTCAACTTCTATTATTCACGCTAGAGATTTTACAACGACCTATCATTGGGTCGGAGCAATTGTTAGCATCTTAGTACTAGGGCTAATAGTAAAGCTCACTCTCTCATTTTCTAAACGGATTGGAGAGAAGTTGGGGAAGATCGGACTTAATGTCATGACTAGAGTCATGGGTATTATACTTTTGGCCATTTCAATTGAAATGGTTATTAGTGGCATCCGAGAAGTTCTTCCCCTACTTAGAAACGCTTAGTTCCTTGCCCTATCATAGAGTCCACTTTCGAGTTTTTCTCTAATTATTTGATTTCTATGTGAGAAGAAAACCTCATGATAGATTCTCATAAGAAACTCATTAAAGAGCATATTAGCATCACATAGATCTAGCGATGAAGACTCTTGAACCATCGCTTGAATTTTTCTAAGTATCGGACTGCCCATTCCCATGAATTTAAAAAACTCCATTGGCGAGAGGTCTTTATCAATTCTTAGATCCCACAGATCGTTAGTACAAACATCAGCAGCACTTTCGATATAGAGTCTTATTTCCTTTAACTCCTTTTCTTTAAGTTCTAAGTGCTCCTTTGAATTGAATTGGATTCTAGAATTTGTCATATAGACTCCCTTGATCAGCTAGACCCCTATGTCTAACTCACTTACAGAATAGACTTCTAGGCGCCAGAAATTGTCAGCTAGAGGCAAATTTCTTGTTATTTTTACGAGGAATTTCAGTAAGTTAAGAAGCTATAGGTATTTATTATAACGCACCTTGTTATTTTCTACTTTTTGGGGGATAACACTGCTCGGAAAGAAACTAATTGAGGAATACCTATGAATAGACTACTGGCACTTGCCCCACTGACTTGCCTACTATTATCCGCAAACTCTCAGGCCAAAACTGATTGGGAGAAGATTTTAGATAACTACAATATGTCTCCACAATATCACTCCTTTTGTCATACAAATGAGACAGGTGAGGTCGAAGGTTCAAACCCACATATGAAAGTAAGGCTTGCTTCAATTTCGAAACTCATCACTACTTACTGGGCCATGGAAAAGCTCACTCCTGAGTATCAATATGAAAGTCAGTTCTTTCTAAAAGATAAACATCTGCACATTGTTGGAGATAAAGACCCTATTTATAGTAAAAGAAAGCTCTTCTTTCTACTTTCTCAACTTAACAATCTTGGGATTACAGAATTAGATAAGATTACATTCGATAAGAATCTCAGAGTCTATACCAATGCCGAAGGTTATATCGGAGACACGCTGGTTGTTACAAAATCCAGGACAGCTGCTAATTTAAAAGACTACTTTCACACTCCTGACTGGAATAAATTAAAGCTCGCCTACGCTAACTTTATAAAAGAAACTCCTCAAGAGATAATCAAAGCTTTGGAAATTAGAGAGAGCTTAGAAGATTTAAACTTATCTGTTAAAGAGGTTTCATTTTCCGAAAAGAACCCATTTGAAAATGATCCTGCAGCAAAGCAAAGTATTCATCTCTCACCAAAGATTGTGAAGTACTTAAAAGCAATGAATATCAAATCTAATAACTATATTGCAGACGAAGTTTTCGATAAGCTAGGTGGTGAAAAGGAATTTGATAAATTTATTGGAGAAAAAGTTGAAAATTGGTATCCCAATATTGATATAGATAGAACCAACTTTGATAAGGGATCAAAGAGTATTAAAATCTTTTCTGGGTCCGGCCTACCGAGCTATAAGAATGGACAAAGAAATGACAACTATGCCACTTGTTCGATTGTCGTAAAGATAATTGAAGACTTAAATCAAGTCATGACTGAGTATCAAAAATCATTTCAGCAAGTTGTTGCTGTTGCAGGAAGTGATATTGATTCTTCGGGAGCAACAAAATCAACGATAAGAAAGAGATTTCTTTCTCCAAAATTAAAGAACGTCATTATGGCGAAAACAGGTACGCTTTTTCACACCTCTGCACTTGCTGGTAAACTCAGCACGAAGAGTGGTGATAAGTATTTTGGAGTCTTTCATCAAATGAGAGGCTGGAAAGGTCATGCCAAAGCGGCGCAAGATGAGATAGTCCAAAAGATTATCGATAATTCAGGAGGAGGAGAAAAAGTAGATTATAATAAAGAATTTTTCTTCCCTGCTTACGAGGTAATGCGCTAAACTAGGTAAATGCACCTAAGATTTTTCAAAGTATTCTTTATCGTCTCTACTCTATGGCTAGTCGTATTGACGGTGAAGAATTACTTTTTTCAACCCCCTACTCATCAAACTCATGAACACCATCATCAAAATGAAACTTCAAAATCAGATCATCAACACGATCATGACATTGAAGTAGAGAAATCTATTGATGAGATTATTGAAGAACAGGCCCATAAAGAGAGTTACGACAACCTCCCCTTTGTTCACAAAGCAGACCTCGTTCTTCGCTCTGGTAGTCTAAGTGATTTTAAAGAATTAATTCAAGAAAATGGCATTGACTCAACAAATGTGAATACTCCCTCCGATGAAGATGGAAGAACACTTCTAACGAGGGCCGCTTTTGAAGGCAAGATCGAGATGATCAAGTATATTATTGAAGAACTCAAAGCAGGAGTGAATATAGCGGACAAGGATCAAATAACTCCTATTATGGAAGCCGTTTCTACCGAAAATGAGGACATCGTAAACTATCTGATAGATCAGGGTGCTGACATTCATGCTACTAACAAACTTGGTGCAGATGCTCTTACTATGGCCCTAAGTGGTTCGAGTGAACATATTGTTTCTAGGCTTCTGTCAAAAGGAGCAAATCCCAATCATAAATGGAATAAGAAGAGTTTCTCTCATCTAATGCTGGCCTCTAGAAATGGTCACCAGATGAGCGTAAAGCTACTTTTAAAGGCCGGAGCCGCTGTAAACGACAAAGATGTCGATGGGAATACTGCTCTTCACTACGCTAGCGCTGAAGGCTTTGATCAAATTGTAAAAATTCTCTTATCCGCGCAAGCATCGCCAAATGCTAAAAATGCAAAAGGTCTTAGTCCAAAGGATATTGCGGCCAAGAATGGCTTTTCTAATATTGAAAAACTATTTCCTTAAAAGCTGTAGAAGAGGGCCTTGATCAGTTTAAAAAGTGCAATTGTAAGATGGGATATTTGTAGTTTCTGATAAGACCCATTCGGATCATTATAAAGAGGTTGGCTAAGGTGGGAATGATGCAATTACGTTTTGCTGATCAAGGCCGTGGTACCAACCAGTTACCTTCCTATAAGCAAGTGACGTGCCAAAACAATAATATATAAAATCAATCAGTTAAGTTGGGGTCATTCTGGTTTTGAAACAGATTGGTTCTAAAATGAACCGGTCAATTTGTGACCACTAAATACTACTCAATGAGAATACAAGTAGATATTAGTTATTTGGCAAACGTAGAAAATCTAGTGTTACATATTCCCTAAAGTAACACTAGGTTCTATTTTAAACTATTGGCAATTCTTAACCGCTAAATATTCTTCATAATAATCTCTAGAACCTTGAACCAGTTCTTTAAAAGACTTTACTCCTGAAATCGTTTGCGTAACATGATTGTGAATTTTTTTAGATAGCTTTTTTACGACATAATTATCTGTCTCACAATCAATCCCACTACTTTCAATTGTTATTGTGTAAGTACTTACAAATTGACCTGGATCTGTAATCCTGCAATCTGTAATTCTAATATTTGCATTTAATGAATCATCATTATTAACAATATCCATAACAGGCCCAAAGGACTGAGCATAACTATTACATATCTCTTTTTGTTTAAATCTGGATAACTTATCAAAACTATAGGATTCAACGAGCGAGTATGAGTGAACGCTAAATAGGGCAAGTGTAATTAATAAAATTTTTTTCATGTTAACCTCTTTTATTGTTATTTAACTTATCAATTAATATCTAGAATCTTAAAACTGAGTGGACTTTTACAAAGAAATAATTCAATGACAAAAGCACAAATATAAACTTCTATAGGATTATAATAGGCAAAATGAGTGCCAATAGATCAGCCCATAAGTTACTGATTATTTGAAATAAAGTGTAAAAGATACTCGTTAACGTCTAAACAATAGTCATTTTAAAGGCAGGGATATAATTTTTACTAATTTGATTTCTAAATACATATATGTGCTATGTTTTTCGAATGAAAAACATAATTAAAATCTTAGTATTCTTAGCAATGGCCATTCCAGCACAGGCGATTCAAAAAACTCAAATCTATGATGAAATCATAAGAACGGACCAAACACATGTTGGTGATGTCCTTTATCTACATGGACTTGGAGACAACCTAGAGAATCATCCACGCCTATTTAGTGAATGGACAAAGAGAGGCTATAACGTAATAAGTTTTGACTATCCAGACCACGGAAGAACATTTACATCGAAAGTGGATGACTTGAATTTTTATACACTTAAAAGATTATCTAATATTGCCGAAAAGGTACTTAATGAACATAGAAGTAACAGAGATAAGAAACTAGTGATTGCAGGATGGTCTACTGGTGGGATTCTAGCAATAAGAGCTATTCAAGACTACTTCTCTAAAAATCTAATTAAAGAGATTGACTCTTTAATTCTCTATGCTCCTGGCGTTGGAGTAAAAATTTGTCCAGGAAATAAATACTGTACTATAACAAATGAAACCTTAACAGATGATGAACAATTTTTTAATCGTACAATTTCACCTAAAGAGCCACTCCTAAAACCTGCTTTTGGGATGAACCTAATTCTCGAAGGAAGAAAGTCCTTCAAAAAAATACCAGCGCATATAGAAGCACTTGTGTTCTCAGCTTCTTTTGATGATAAATATGTGAAGACTCACAAAATTCACAAATGGGTTAATTATCAGAGAGACTCCGGTCATAAAAAAATAAAACTTACTCATTGTCCGAAGTCTAAACATGAACTAGACAACGGTCTTTCAAAGTCTGGTTCTTTAGAAGTTAGACAAGAGTCTGGAGACTTTCTCGACGGAAAACATACACTTAAACGAATTTGCCATTCATTATAATCTTCGAGACGGCAGAGCGAGACCCTGCTCTGCTTCTGAATTCGTAATATATTAGAGATTTACGAAATAAGGTACTACCCTTGAACCTAGATTTAACAGAAAAAAAAGAAATACTGAAAAGTTTATTAAATTCAAACACTTACGCTTTTTTTTTTAGAAAATGAGAATAAACAAGCTAGTCAATTTATGACCACTAGATCTTTATTCTAAATCAATATTTAATAGGCAATATCAAAAGATATTAATTGAACAAAACAACACAGTGTGTTATAAAAAAATATGCTTAAAGACTTTTTAAAAATACAATCACTCATAATTTTAATTCTTACGCTAAATGTAATCGCAACAAAGAATTTTAAAATTCCAACACAACAAGAAGTAAAAAAATCCGTACAGAAAACTCAGTTAAAAAAACAAAATAAGAAAAAAGAAAATCCGATGCAATTTACGTTTGTAAAAAAGAATCCTACTCTTTCGGCCCTTCTTGATTTAAATAAGTAAGTGTTTAATAAAGTTCTAACCTACCTAACAAAAACGTAACGTTACTTTTTCATTAAATAATTTAAACTCCATTACATATAACCTTGGAGTATTTATGATTGCAAAGCTAGTAAATTTATTCAAAATTCTTCTCACTAAAATAAATGATTCACAGGATAATGAAATAGAGAGTTTTTTATCTTTAGAGCAGAAAGCTCCAACGAATCTGGATGAGAAAATTGAAATGGAAAATCTATTACGAAATCGTTAGTTATTCAAAGATGATCCAATTTTAGCGATTGGGGAAAGAACTTGAATACATTCAATTTCACTCCACTTACTAGAGCAACGAAACTCAGTTGTATGATAAGTTTTACTCTTATTCATAAGTGGAGATTTTTTGAATTTCAGTTTCTCAAAATTTTCTGGTTGAATTTTGAACTTCTTTTTACCAACGGTTGAATATGGTATTGCTTTAACGTCGTAGCTAATTAGTCCCTCTTTAAACTCAGGGCCAATGAAAACTAGTTTACCTTTTTTACGAAGAAGTACATGATCATCTTTGGCCCCTTCAACATGCTTCTTCTTACCTAAAGTCCATTTTTGATTTTTAAGTGTGTAAACACCCCAAATCTTCTTAGACCGTTTATAGGTTGTTTTAATTCTTATATCTTCCAACTTCTTAGCTGAAAGAGAATGAGAAAAAAGAATGACTGAACTTATTAATGTAAATTTATTCACTTGCACCTCGCCCACACTCTATAGAGCAAGCTAGGTGCCACTCATTAAGCCTATTTTCAATAAGTTAGAAAAGCCTAGCTGACTATTAAATTGTCACTGCACACAAAGGCAGACAAAAGTAAGAACAATTATCTTCAAATACTCACTGAAGAATGTTCTAATTATTGTCTAACTTACTTATTACAAAATGGATTTTGCAATGAAGCAGTACTCTTTTTATATTCTTAGTTTTATTATCTGTTTTAACTCCTACGCATTAAGGGATATCTTCCAAATCAGTGACTTGAATGTACATACCTCCAAAGTAAATAAACTGGTCCAAGGTGAACTTAAAGCAACTAAATTGTATATAGAATATAATGGCAATGCATTTGAGGCCTCTAACAAAAATGAAGTCATTGATGCAAATGTAACAATCCATGAAAATATATTTAAGGCCAAGGCCTCAATTCTTAAGTACTCTACTAAGTTAGAAAACGATAACCCTCTTATTGCCCTAGATGACTTAAAAATTGAAAATGCTCAAATCAATTTCGGAAAAGAAGAAATGAGCTTCGATATTCCACATGTAAAAATTAAAATTGATCAAACCAGTGTAAGCGCAAATGAATTTAGAGGACATTGTGATCCACAAGGTGACTCTTCCACAGATATTGATATTGTTTGTATGAAAAATGGAGAAGTGAACTCAAAAGTCGTTCACTTTATTAATGAGTCACTAAATATGAAGGCCGCAAACTTTAGCACCACTATAAGCCCGGCCAGTATTGAACTAAATAGCGATAAGGCCGTATTTACATCTGACGGTCAATTGACCCAGGTGAATATCTTTAAAGCATATTGTAATAATGGAATTTCCAAAAGATTTAATCAACTTGAGCTATTAGAAGGCTGCTTTGAGAAATCTTTTATTTACCTCGATGGCTTTAGTGAGTTCAAAAATACAAAGCAGCGAGTAAACCCTCATAGTAAAGATGATAAGGCACTTATAGATTTAGAAGATATAAAGAATCTACGAGTAGAGATTGAAAATAGCAATGTCTCAATTAGAGCAAAAATAAAGATCATCTTTCACTTTAATTTAAAAGTAAGAGGACTAATTGAGTATATCGTCGCAGAAGATTTAATAAAGCTTGATATAAAGAAAGCAACTTTCGCAGGAATTCCTGCGAAAAGTCTGACTTTAATGTTACTTAAGCTATTCTTAGAAGAAGACTCAATACGTATCGAAGGCGATACAATTTTTATAGCAATGTAAAACTACTTAACAAGTCTTTCTAAATCGTGATGAAGATCAACAATGATCATCTTAGCAATTTCTTTTTCTTCATCTGAATAATTTCCTGAAATAATGTCAGAAGCAGATGAAGTAATTCCATCTTTCTTGGCTGCTCTTGCGGCCACTTTATTAAAAAAGAAGAAATGACTTGGACTTCTATTAAATGCTCTTGAAAAAGCAAGAACTGATAAATCTAAAGCGCGTGCGATTTGACCGATATTGCTATAGTCAGAGTAAGTATTATAATAATCAAGATCTCTACTCATTGGCGGTCTAAGCTCTTCCCAATATTGTTGCGCCTGTAGAAATACAAGTTGCTCAACTTCAACAACATTTAATCTTGAATATTTTTTCAGTTCATATTTTTCTATATAAACCATTTTTGCCATCGCCTGAACCATAATCCAAGAAAGGTACTCATTTGAAGATGCATGAAAGTCAGGATGGATAATTATTGAATTTGATCCAACCTTAAATGCTTTTCTATAAGGACAATTTGAGTTTTCAACATCTCCACTTGTACAACCATAGCGATAATCAAACTTCGGAAAGTAGTGCATTAATTCACTGTGTATGGCCTGTCCAACCTGAGTCTGAAGAACAAAGTTGTGCATTGTTATTGTTAATTTGTGGCGTGGGTTTACGTTACGGGCCTCAACGAGTGAAGTCGTGCAAAATAGGATTAATACTAAGAATAATTGTCTCATTTATCTCTCCTTAAGAGTGTGAATTTAGTGTGCAGGGCCTTTTTATAGAGAATCAAACGTAGAGTCAACAAATATTACGAAATGAACGTGATAATAGCTACTTAATTAAGGTTCACTTAAGAATTACTACTTGCGAAATAAGCATATTCAAATGGTTAATTTTACAATCATAGATACATTTTATTCCAAAGTTGCTACCTAATTAGAATGAAGATAACTCTATTAACACTAACTCTGCTCATCCTATGTTCGTGCTCATCAAACTCAGATGACGTAGCTCCACCAGAACAAGGAATAATTGATCCTATTATTCCTACCGAACCAGTGGATCCTCCTAAACCGATTGAGCCTCCACCAGTAATTGATCCAGGTAATTCAGTTGATGGTTTTAATACTGTTGAATTAGAATACAATGAGCTTGATACATCTGTTTTAAACTTTCTTATTCAAGAGTTGGAGCCACAATATCATAAATCTGAATTTACAATTAAAAGAGATTCGAGCGAAGAGAGCTATGCTGACAAACCGTCTACTCTTTTAGATCCAAAAGATATCTTCTCTTCATATGTTACTTTCTATATTGATAGCTTTCTCTTTAATATGAAACCAAGAGTAGAGACTCTCGCACCATACTACTCTGTGCCTCGACTTCTTTCAGAACATAGTTACTCCGGTCTCGCACATGCAGAGCTTTGTCACAGTACTTCAACTTCACTTGCGGCAACAATCAAAGAATCAAAAGTTCCAGATCAAGAAGTGATAGATGAGTTAAATATTTTTGAAAAGAGAGTAAACCTATTGAGAAATAAAACTATTTTTGATTCTAGTAAAGAAGCAAAAGTTGAGCTCGTAAAGGTTTGGTCTAAATTTATGGGGTGTTTAGCCTACACGGAATCACTAACGAGTGCAGATACCAGTAGTTCCTATAATGTATCCAAAGAGTACTCTCCACGAGACTACAATAAACCTCTTGGCGTAAAATTCTATGAAGATCCGTATCAAGATTTGGCAAGTAGATTAAATATAGGTCTCTACCAATTTACGCCCAACTCATCAGGAAATATATATCCATGTATATACCAGTGGAATGATATATATCCTGACTCAAATATCAACACCAATGAACAACAAGATAATTTAATAAGAATCTTTGGCAGCTCCTTTCAAGGCATGAATGCATTTTGTGGGGTGAATAAGATCATTCAAACTTTTGCAATTCAGGTAAATACAGATGAGAAAAAAAGAACTCATCCAGATAATTACACAATAGCAGGAATCGAAGAGTCGCAAAATAGATGTGTGACACCATGGTTTTATGCAAGTTATGCCTATAACCACTTTGGTCCACTTCAAAATTCAACTGGTCTAAACCTAAAAAAACTAATTACATGTGTTAACGAGGAATAATATGAAACATCTAACAACTCTACTTTTAATTCTTTTGGCCAATAGCAGCTTTGCATTCACTTTAACACCTCAACAAGAGAGCGCTCTTCTAAAGAACCTGGATCTTGCTTGTGAAAAAGTATGGTGTACGGGAAATTACAAAATAGAGTTCAACTCTTTTAAGTGTAAAGATATTCCTGGAACTGAAACGAAGTGTGCTCTAAGGGCAAATTTTAAGTTTAGTAATGTTAAAGAGTTTAATACAGAAGGAAGCTATCTACGACTCGCAGGAGTTCAAGAGTCGTATCCGGGACTTTGCTATTTTATAGTAACGAAAGAAAGTGAACTATCAACGCCACGTAATGAGATAACAAAACAGTTTTATAAAGATGTTGATACGTGTGTAACAAATATTGAAAAATTTATTGAACAATAAAAAAAGGGCCAATAAATGGCCCTCTACGATATTCTAAATTGGTAAAACCAAAATTAGAACATATCTTTCCAAGCTTTACCTGGCTTAAATTTTGGAAGAGTTTTTGCTTTAATTTTAATCTTCTCACCAGTTGCAGGATTTACACCCATTCTAGCTGCTCTTTTTACTTTAGAAAAAGATCCGAAACCGATTAAAGAAACGTCTTCACCTTTTTTAACAGTTTTCTTGATTGTATCAATAGTTGTGTTAAGGAAAAGCTCAGCGTCTTTTTTAGTCATTCCTTCTAGTTCTTTGTTCTTAAGAATTGCTTCTAATAGTTCTTTCTTGTTCATAAATGCCTCCGTACAAATTTATATGTTAAGTATATGTTGAATCGAAAAATATTGAATGGCAACCCCTTAAGTCCTTTATTTAAAGCTTTTTTTATTTTTTTTTTATGATTCGCCTCTCTAGCAAGGCGAAAGCAAGATTCCAAAGCTGAAACCAGCCTTATAGAGGTGGATTATGAATTATTTTATAAAACGTTTTAGGACTTTTGAAATAATAGGTGTATACTCTTTGGCCTGTTCAAGAGTCATATCATGTGCGAATGAAAATCTTATTGCGCTCTTAGCATCTTCTTCACTCACACCCATTGCCATTAAAACCCTACTAGGAAGAACTGCGCCTGATGAGCAAGCAGAACCAGAGCTAACATCCATTTTAGCTAAATCAAATGCTGTAATTAAGATATCGGCTTTATAACCTGGAAGTAAAATAGATAGAGTATTTGAATTTCTATTCTTTGCTTTAGAGCCTATAACACTCGTTTTAGAATTTAAAAGAGAAGTTAATTCATTTTCAATATAGCTCTTTGCCAAAGTTAATTCCTCAAAAGAATTAGCTTCTACAATTTCTTCTAAAGCTAATTTGAGAGAGTAGATACCATATGTATTTTCTGTACCTGAACGTAGACCATCTTGTTGTCCTCCTCCCCTAATCATAGAGCAAAAAGGAAGATCTTCTTTTAAAAAAGAAAAACCTATACCTTTCAAAGAACCAAATTTATGACCTGAGAAAGTATATGCATCTGCATAGGAAGATAGCTCTGTCCAATTAGAAATTTTTCCAACAGATTGAACTGCATCTACATGAATGAAACAATTAGTTCTTTCTTTAATTTCTTTTAAAGCATCTAGTGGCCATACAACTCCCGTCTCATTATTGACCCACGTAAAGTTCAAAATACTTTGAGTTGAGACAGAGTTAATTTGATCAATGAGTGCTTCAAGCTCGTAGTCTCCAGATGAGTCAACGTTGAATTGAATAACACCATGACCATAGAGCTCCAATTCATTTTTAAGGTTGAAAACACAACTGTGATCAACCGTTGAATGAATAAGGTGAACTCGCTCGTTACTAGCATAAGCTTTTTGGGCAAATCCTTTAAGAATTGAATTGATCGCTTCAGTAGCGCCAGAGTGAAAGAATAGTTTATATTCAGATTTATTTAGTGAGAAAATCTCGTAGAGATAATTTCGAGTTTCATTAATGAACTTTTTCGTTTTCTTTCCAGAAGAATGGATAGAAGAAGGGTTTGCAAATAACAAATCCCCGTTAGGGAGCCACTGTTTTACAGAGCTCGCTAACGGGGATGTTGCATTATAATCAAAGTAATATCTATTATTGATTAATCTCGCCAATTGGGTTCCTAATTGCGGAAGTCATACCAATTGTTGATTCAACTTGAGCAGCTGGTGCTACTTCAACCTGAGCAGTTGTTTCTTCCGTCTTTGCTTCAATTTCAATGTCTTTAGCTTTACGCATTAGATCACCAAGTGAAGTTGTTGACAAGTACTCTCTCATAATCAAACCAAGATTTTGAAAGTAGTTCTTAGACAGGTGAAATTCAACTGTAGAAGCTGATTCTGCTTCAGTTCCTAAGATATCCTTAGCAGGATTAATATTCTCACCTACACAGTCAAGAATATCCTTAATAGTGATTTGGTCCATGCTTCTAGCAAGTACGTAACCACCACCTGGTCCTCTTACAGACTTTACTGATTGCCCATTTCTAAGCTTTCTGAAAAGTTGCTCTAAGTAGTGCAGTGAAATGTTCTGTCTTTGTGAAATTTCCTGTAAACGAACAGGGTTTCCGTTTGAGTGAGTTGTTAAGTCTAGCATCGCTCTTACAGCGTAGCGTCCTTTAGAAGTGAGTCTCATTGGTCTTCCTCCATAAAAAATCCAATTAAAGCGTTTAAGCCGGTTTTAGTTGCAAAGTACAAGTTCATAAAAAGTTACTTGTGTGTGCTGTCTGGGTCGCGTCCAGTGCTTCCCCGTAGCTCAAGATTAAAATTAATAATCTTTTCTACGTAAAATAGTATGACAAGTTAGGGCCTCTAAAGTCAATACGATTTCTCATTAAAAAATAGCCTTTTTTTCTTTAATTTCAGAAATTTAGAAATACTTGAGTTTTCTTTACTGATTGGCCCAATAAATTTGAAGAGTTAGACTCTTTTTCTCGGGAACTTACTTTTTCCTTAAGATTTCCTTGTTTGAAAATGATAGAAAAACTTTAGGAAAATACTCGGAAATAATTACCCAGTCCAAAATCTCAAGTAGTTGAAAGTAGAAAATTTATTTAATCTCTGACAGAACGAGTCTTCTACTAGAAGTCGTTTCATTCTCTGATTTTTTTGGATTTATCGAAATATCTAGCTCATAAAGAGACCAATCATGATCAATATTTCTTTGAATTTCTTTAACAAATTCTCTTCCCCATTCGATTAAAAAGTAATCTTTGTCTTCTAGGTACAGGGAAAGTTCTAAGTGAACAACTTCTTCAGGACTTTCTAGTCGATAGAAGTCAGCATGAGCATATGATCCGGATTCATTAATGATTGAATATGTAGGAGAACAGACTCCATCATCTTCAGTGATAAACTCTTTAGTTAAAGTTGTTTTTCCTGCACCCACAGGGCCAGATAGAATTATAGCGCAAGGTTTATTTATTGAAGACTTTAGTTGTTCAACAACACTTGGCAAATCACTTTCATTTACATCTTCCCAAACTTTTAGTTGCATAATTATCTCTAAAATATTTCTTCTTCGCTTAATACTTTAAACGCTTCACTTAGATTCTCAACAATAGAACCTGCAGTCATTGCTCTTACTCCATTTTTCTGGGCGGCATACTTACCTGCAATAGTATGTGCAGAAACACCTAAGCAAACTGCTTGATACAATCTACTCTTATCCATAAACATTCCGGATTGCTTTCTATCAAGAGGGCTTTGGGCCAAGAGACCTCCAAGAATTCCTGCCAGAACATCACCAGAGCCACCAGTGGCCATTCCATCGTTAGGGTAATAGTTGATGTACACATCTCCGTTAGGAAAGCCTAGAAAAGAACATGGGCCTTTCATAATGAAACAGCTATTAGTTCTATCTACAACTTCTTTTAGATAATCAATAGGTCTTTGTAGAACTTCATCAATACTTGCACCAGTAAATTGCGCAAACTCACCCATGTGAGGAGTGAATATTGTTGGGTACTTTCTAGAGTGAAGAAGATTTGAGTCTTCTTCTAAACTCAATACTTTTATTGCATCAGCATCTACAACTACTGGACCAGGAAAGTGATTTAATATTTGTAGAACGGCCTTTCTGGATTCAGAGTCTGTACCGAGCCCTGGTCCAATAACAACAGAATCGTAACGATCAAGTTGTTTAATAATATCTTCTACTTCATTTGATTTTGTAGGAATTAGTCCAGTCATTACTTCTGGCATCATTCTCGATGTAAGCTCATGGTAGCTACTCTTCCACGTTGCCGCAGTGACAAGACCTGAACCAACTTTAAGCGCTCCTGAAGAGGCCATAATACAGGCTCCTGTGAGACCTGGAGACCCTCCAAGGACAAGAGTGTGGCCAAATGTATTCTTATGAGCAAATTTATTTCTAGGACCAAATACTCCAAAAAGTGTTTCAGCATTTAAAAGTGCTTTATCACCACCCGCCAGTAGTTCTCTAGGTAATCCTACGTCGAGAGTTACAACTTCACCACTATGCCTAGCTCCTTCATCGATATAGTGACCTGTTTTAGTAAGTCCAATCGCTAAAGTAAAGTCTGCTTCTAATGCTACAGAGCTTTTAGCTCCTACATTGGCCGTTATCCCCGACGGAATATCAACTGCAACAGTGATTGCATCAGAATCGTTTACACAGTTAAATATTTCAAATAAGTATTGTGAAAGAGGTAATTTAAAACCTGTTCCTAAGACTGCATCAATAACGATATAGCTGTCTTGTGTTTCATTAAAATAACTTTGAATTTGGTTGGTGTTTTTAACTTCATTAATTCTCACACCGTAAGTTTGAGCAAGTTTAACTTGCTTAACTTGCTCTTCAGTACACTTTTCATCATCTGGAAATAGAATAAATGCTCTTGCTCTATGACCTTTATTAACGAGGTTTCTAGCGATTGCTAGTCCATCAGCTGCATTATTTCCACTACCCACTAGAACAACAACTTCTCCAGCATAATCAATCTTATCAAGGATTGTTTTTTCAATGAAGTCAGCTCCACGGATACCGACATTTTCAATAATTAAAGATTCTGTAAAGCCATACTCTTCTACAGCTAATCTTTCTATCTCTTTCATTTCTTGAATATCAACTACTCTCATAAGACTCTCTTTTAATTACTTTGTATAAGGGAATTTTTCCATACTAGAGGCCATTTTATTAACGACATTACCTAGTCCATCAAAGACGGCCTGGCAAATGATCCAATGACCAATATTATATTCTTCAAATAAATTATTTTCTATTAGTGGCATTAAGCTGCTTTGAGTAAGTCCATGACCAGCATGGCAACCAATACCTTTTGAAACGAGCAACTTCTTAGCAGTGCTGAAGGTTTCTAAAAAATGCGAATAATCTTCATCATGAACAAATGCCTTAGCATAGTCACCTGTATGTATTTCAACTGCATCTATATTAAGCTGGGAAGCTTTTTCTAAGACTTCAGGGTTAGCTTCAAGAAATAAGGAGATTTTTAATCCCTCAACTTTAGACTTTAGATAGTCACAAGTTGTTTTTACTTTCTCAAAGTTCTTTGAATCAATTAAGTCTAGTCCACCCTCAGTAGTTTGTTCTTCTCTTTTTTCAGGAACAAGACAAACCCAATCTGGTCCAGTTGCGATAGCAATCTCAATTATTTCGTCACTGCAACCCATCTCAAAATTGAGAGGCTTCCCAAATTTCTTCGTGACCAAGTAGACGGCCTCAACATCGGTATCTTGAATGTGGCGTCTATCTTCTCTTAAATGAATTGTTATTTGATCAGCACCCTCTCTTAAGACAGTCGTGGCTGCGTCAACAACCGAAGGATAACTCTCTCCTCTGGCCTGTCTAAGTGTTGCGATATGATCGATATTGACACCTAATCTCGTCTTCATTAATTACCTAATTCCCTTTTAACAAGGTCTACTAATCTTTCACATATAGAGTTTACAGTACTCAAGGATTCTCCTTCAACCATAACTCTTGCAAGAGGCTCAGTTCCTGAATAACGAAGTAAGATTCTTCCTTTCGAACCTAACTCCTTTTCGATTTCAGCAAGAGCACTCACAATAGATGGAATTTCTTCTAGAGGTTTTTTCTCTCTTACTGTTACGTTCTTTACGATGTGAGGAAATAATTTAATTTCCTTTGTAAGCTCTTTTAATTTCTTATCATAGAATTTCATCGCCTCGATTGTTTTTAAAGAGGCCAGACAACCGTCTCCAGTTGTTGCATACTCTCCGAAAATAACATGCCCTGAAGGTTCTCCTCCAAGAATGCAATTCTTATCACGCATATGCTCTACAATATATCTATCGCCTACTTTTGTTCTATGAAAGTTCAGTCCTATGGATTTAATATAGTTTTCTAATCCTAAATTAGACATTACCGTTCCAACAACTGTATCACCCTTTTTCAAGCTTCCCTTATCGAGTAAGAGTTTTGCGAAAAGACCTATTAAAACGTCGCCGTCTACAACATCTCCATCTTCGTCAATGATGACAACTCTGTCGGCATCACCATCTAGACAAACCCCAAGGTCTGCTCTGTATTGCTTAACATATTCTGCCGCTTGTTCAGGATGAAGAGAGCCGCTATTTAAATTAATGTTTTGACCATTTGGCTTCACTCCTAAAGGAATGACTTCTACACCAAGCTCGTCGAACATCATTGGTGCAACTCTGTAGCCTGCTCCATTGGCGCAGTCGAGAACGACTCTCATTTGATCCATTTTACAAGAGTTCGAAATGGCGGACTTTACGTGCACCAAGTACCTACCAAAAACTTCTCTAAGTCTCTTAGCATTTCCTAAGTCACCACCAACTTTAACCGGCATCAGTTGTAAATTTAAAACCAGTTCTTCAAGCTCAAGCTCAACTTCATCAGGGAGTTTATGACCATTGCTATCAAAGATTTTAATCCCATTATCTGAGTAATGATTGTGAGACGCACTAATCATTACGCCTGCATCGGCCCTCATCGAATCAGTTACAAAGGCAACACCAGGAGTTGGTAGAGGTCCAGTAAGAATCACCTCTCCCCCTTGAGAACATACACCTGCTGCAAAAGCTTGTTCAAACATATAACAACTTAAGCGCGTATCCTTACCAACAATGATAAGAGGCTTCTTTCTCTTAGTGTGACCTTGAAAATAGTGAGTAACGGCCCTACCAAGAGCTGTTGCCACTTCAGGAGTCATTGGATAAATATTCGCTTTACCACGAATTCCATCTGTACCGAATAACTTTCTTTCCGACATGGGTTTCCTTCATAAATGTATAGAGCCCACTAGTGTGAGCTGCATATTAACGAGTGCTTACATTAATAGATTGGGGGTTAATTTGCAAAAGATGAATGCCTTCTGGCAAGTTTGCACGCAATTTTACACTGTGCGTTCCTTTGCTTTCAGGAACTTCAGCTATAATTTGGATGTCAGACTTATTTAGACGCACCCCTTCCGGTGCCAATACGTCCAAAGAGACGTACTTAACCTTAGAGGATATCTTCGTTGAAGTAGATAGAAAGCTGATTTTAATTTTCTTTAAAGTGAGATTCGCCTTACGCGGTTTGAGCGTATAATTAAAGTCGACTGGCGTATTTCTATCAATAGAAACTCTCTGATCTAAGTCGGCCAAGGCTATTTTTATGTCACCTTCTCCTTGAAGAGATGAAATATCGATAGGAACAGTCTGAACTTTAGAGACCTTTCTCATTACTTCAATTGGGCCTGAAATCAGAACCGTTTTTGGAGAAACTGATGTATTTATCAATTTTAAATCTGGCGCGATATTACCAGTTAGGACAGGTTTAACAGCGACTTCTTTTCTAATTTCTTTTTGAAGCTCAACATTAAAACTCTCAGGAGTAATGCTAATTACTTCTACTCCAAAGGGCACAGTTACATCAGAATGAGTAAGAAAGACACGAAAACCGCCTTTCTTGTTAACCGAGTATTTCTTTAAATCGACAACAACACTTAACTCTTGATTTAGTACAGTTCTTACAAAGGCCCTTGAGCCTTTTATTTTTACCGCAACTTTCTGAGGAACGATATTAGAAATACTCTTTCCAGCAGGAGTCAATAAACGTAGATGCATAGACTGCTCAACAATCTGCGGCTCGGAGTTTAAAACGTAGAACCATAGGAATGAAGCAAATAGAACACTTACTAGCTTTAGAAAGTGTCTTGAAAGTGCATCATCTTTTTCTAAACCTCTACCAAAGCGTTTCATTCTACTACCCTTTGCTGTATTGGTTTAAGATTCTTATCTAATTTCTCATTTGACCATAAATGTTTTAAATATTGTCTAAGCTGATTTTCATTCGAACACAGATAGAACGAACCATCGACACAAACATTCATTTTCCCATTTTCCTCACTAACGGTAACGACAATAGCATCAGAAATCTCAGAAATCCCAAGAGCTGCACGATGCCTGGTTCCTAGGTGTCTATCAATTTCTACATTATTCGATAGAGGCAGAAAACATCCTGCGGCCGCAATTTTAGAGCCCTGAATTAAAATGGCCCCATCGTGTAAAGGAGAGCTAGACTGAAAAATTGAATAAATTAAGTCACTATGTATTTCACTATTTAACCGAGTTCCAGTGTTAATGATATTTTCGAGCCCGTGGTCTCGTTCAAATACAATTAGCGCGCCAATTTTCTCTTTACTAAGAACACTTGTCGCTTCAACAATCTCTTCAATCTCTAGAGTATCTCTTTTGCGCGAAAATACTCCAAAGAAAACTCGTCTCCCCGTAGCAACACTGGCCAGGGCGGATCTAAGTTGATCTTGAAACAGAATAATAAAAATAAGAACAAAGTACTCAAAGAAGTGAGTTAGAATCCAATTTAGAGAATAAAGTTTATAGTAAAGTCCAATTCCCCACAAACACAGGACTAAAACGAGACCAAGAAGTATTTGTAGAGCTCTGGTACCTTGTACTATTCGCAGAATTTGATAAAGGATAATCGAGACGACACCAATGTCGACAACGTCTTTGATTCCCATCTGCTGATAGAGTACTTCTAAAAAGCTCAACCCATTCTCCTAAAAAATTACTATATCCTATTATCGACAATTTACCCTAAAAGGTTGAGAATAATGTTCTTTATTCAAAATAGGAAGTTCAAAGTGAGTTTTACCAAAATACAAATCAAAACCAGTGGAGAGAGATTCTACAATATAACTGAACAAATTAAAGAGTGCCTAGGATCTCTGTTGAATGGCTCAAGCTCTGGAGTTCTACATATCTTTGTACAACATACTAGTTGTGGACTAACTATAAATGAATCCTATGACCCAAGTGCAAAAGAAGATCTCGAAAGATTCTTGAAACACCTCGCGCCTAGAAACTTAGCTTTTATAGAACATACAGACGAAGGTGAAGATGACTCCCCTTCACATATGAAAACGATGCTTGTAAATCAAAATTTAGGGTTTATTGTAGAAGACTCTCAATTACAGTTAGGAACCTGGCAAGGAATCTATCTCTGTGAATTCAGAGATAGTCCTAAAACCAGAAGTATTTTAATTAAATATCAAAGAGATTAAGCTGCCTCTTTTTCAGATGCATCCTCATTTCCTTCAACAGTTTCTAGTACCTGTGAAGATTGTAGTAATTTCTTTCTTAAGGCCTCTCTAGAGATTCCCATCTCTTTGGCGGCCTTAGACTTATTACCATTATTTCTTTTAATCTCTGCTAAGATCATCTCTCTTTCAATAAGAGCAACTCTTTCTTTAAGAGGTAATTTATAGTCAGTAACGTGTGGAACTTCTCCAAACATTCTTTGCTTAACCGAAATATCTAGTAAAGGAGAAGCACTATTATCAATCGCAACCTCAGTAATTATATGTGCCTTAGGATTATAAAGAACTGCACGTTCAATACACTTTCTAAGTTCTGTAATATTGCCTGGCCAATCATAATCTTTAAACTTCTCCATAGCTTTAGGAGAAAAGTTCTTAAGTAGTAGACCTTGCTTTTTACATTCTATTTTTAAGAAGTAATCAACTAATAGATCAATATCATCGATTCTTCTTCTTAGTGGTTCCATATTTATAAATGCCTTAGATAGATACTCATAGAGATCTCTATCAAACTCTCCTTTATCAACTAAATCTCCAAGGTCCTTATCAGCTGTAGCAATGACTCTAACGTCAATACTTACAATTGTACCAGGAACTTTTCTATTGCTTAGAACTGAATATAACTCTCTTTGCTCATCAATTGACAGTGCCGTAATATTATGAAGAACAACCGTTCCTCCAGCAACTCTATTAAAGACACATTCACCCTCACCAGTTCCCCATAATTCTTTATGAAGTTCATCTCTTTTAGGCTCCTCACAACGAATAACTTCGTATCCTTTTAGTCCACGACAACCTTCGTGATGAATAATTTTAGCAAATAATTTCTTACCTACACCTTTTTCACCTTGAATAAGAAGTGGAGAATCTAAATCTTTCGTTTTAAGAATGGCACTTCTTAAAGAGGCAACGTGAGAAGTCTTACCAATTAGAGCGTGCTTACGATCAAATGGTGTAGAGAATCTTCGAATCTGACTAGTCTCACTCATTGGATTGAAGCCATGAAAAACTGAAGAGAAAACAAGAGCTAAAACTTTCATTGTTTTTTCATCTTCTACTGTAAAGCGATCTTGGTTTCTCTTATTTAAGATTTGAATAACACCAATGATTTTATCTTCTCTATTATGTATAGGGTGACAAATAATAGACTTTGTTTCATAACCAAATGACTTATCAAAGTGGTCATTAAACCTACTCTTATCAGACTGGATATCTATATTTAGAGCGACTCCTGTTGTAAAAACTGAACCCGCGATACCAAGTCTATAATCAAATTTTAATTTATCTTTATCTACTCCTAAAGCTCCAATGGCCTCTAACTCATTAGTTTCAGGATTAATTAGAAAAATAGATGCTCTTTGTGCATTTAAAATACGAACAACTTCCGAAAGCATCGTATCTAAAAAGCCTTCTTTATCTCCGAAGTAAGTTATATCTTTAAATAAAGATAAAAGAAGAGAGAACATTTCAAAGCCTTCAGAGGCCTTAGTATACTTTTCTTTAAGGGCCGAATCGATAAGACACTCTTTCAAACGATCAGTAGAAAAGCTCATCACATAAACTTCTAGAAATTTATTGAGCTCTCTTTCAGCATCAATCTCTAATCCGTAGATGATTTCATCATCTTCAATGGAATCAGAAAATGCTCTTACAATTTTTCCAGATAAATCAAGGTGCTGTCTTTTAAACTGTAAAGAGATTGTAATCTCATCACCTACACTAATTCTCTCTCGAGTCGAAAACCCTAGACCAGTAACTGATATATCGACTAGCTTTGCATCAGATATATAAGATGCCTTACCAAGCTCATCATACTTTTCACATAAGAAGCGAAGATCATCTGCATCTTCTACCGGAATTCTAAACGATTGGTAGAATTTAAATTCTGAAAAACTCGCAAGCATATATAACTCCTTAAGGGTAAAACTTTATCTATTGTCTATTCGGGAAGATGAGTAAAAAGCTTAAGCATTATTGCCTAGTAAAATTGGCGTTTAACGTATTTTCAAACAGTTAGGTATAATTTTGGATACTTATTTTTTTCACAGATTTTTAATAGTGATTTGCTATCGAAACAAACGATGTTAAACATAGAGAATTATTGAAATCAAGGAGATCAGAGTTGTTTTTTGAAGGCTCAGAAAAGAAGGCAGAGGTTATTGTAAACCTCGATGGAAAATCATTAAGAGAATTAGACGATGCATTTTGGAGTGAGTTAGTAGCTAAATGTGAGGCCACTATTCTATCAAAAATCTCAAATGAATCAGTAGATGCTTACCTACTTAGTGAGTCGAGCTTATTCGTATTTGACGATCGCTTTACTATATTAACTTGTGGTCAAACAATTTTGATTAACTCAATACTTTTCTTCACTGAAAAGTTTTCTAAAGACAGTGTTGAGCAAATTATTTTTCAAAGAAAGAATGAGTACTTCTCTCATTTACAAAAAACTCACTTCCTAGATGACGTAAAAAAACTACAAGAGCTTTTTTCTGGAACGGCCCTTCGCTTTGGTCATATGGACGCTCACCATAATTACCTATTTCATCTAGACAAGTGCTATACTCCAAAGAGTAATGACCTTACTTATGAGCTATTGATTTATCATATTTCACCACAAGCAAGTCAAAACCTCACCAAGAGTGACTTAAACGCACAACAAATTAGAGAATTACTGTGCCTAGATCAATTAATCCCTGAGTTTAAAATTGATGACTATGTATTTACACCTTTTGGATATAGCCTAAATGCGATCAAGGGTGACGACTACCTTACAATACACGTAACACCTCAAGAGGACTCAAGTTACGTAAGTTTTGAATCATCTTTAAACTTAGTGGAGTTTGCACCAATTATACTAGAGGCCTTAACTCCACAGTCATTTGACCTTATGACTTTTAATCCTAATGGATTTGAAACTAACTTAGATAATATTCCTAAGGACTATACTAATAGATCAATTGTGAGAGAGAGAATTCCTTGTGGTTATCACGTAGAGTTTGCTCACTTCTATAGTAAAGAAAGAGAAAATTATTCAGCATATAAATTGGAGATATAAATGAAATCAAGCTTATGGATTGAAGAATTCCAAACACAACATTCGTCATATAAATTTGAAGTAGAAAAGACTTTATTTTCGGGGCAATCAGAGTTCCAATCTGTCGATGTTGTTCAAACTAAGGGACACGGAAAGATGCTGCTTAATGATGGCCTAATCATGGTGACGGAAAGAGATGAGTTCTCTTATCATGATATGATTTCTCACGTACCTCTCTTTGTTCATCCAAATCCTAAAAATGTTCTTGTCATCGGAGGCGGTGATGGAGGAACAGCGAGAGAAGTTATACGCCACCAAGGTGTCCAAAAGTGTACAATGGTTGAAATTGATAAAATGGTAGTAGATGCATGTAGAGAGTTTATTCCTCTTACAGCAAAAGATCTTGATCATCCAAAAATGAACTTAATTATTGGTGATGGAGTTAAGTTTGTTAAAGAAACTAAAGAAAAATTTGACGTAATACTAGTAGATTCGACAGACCCAATTGGACCTGCGGCACCACTATTTGGTCCAGAGTTTTACAACGATGTAAAAGATTGCCTAACTGAAGACGGTATTGTTGTATCTCAAGGTGAATCTCCTTGGTATGACACTCATATTCAAAAAGGCTTGATTGAAGTTCTGGATCAAGTTTTTGGGAATGTATTTCTTTACACATTTTCAAACCTAACCTATCCAGGTTCACTATGGTCATTTACTTTTGCTACTAAGAAGTATCATCCGGTAAATGATTTTGATGAGGCTAGAGTTGAAAAGTCTGGACTTGATTTTACTTACTACAACAAAGGTATTCATAAAGCAGCTTTTGCTCTGCCTACTTTTGTTCGTAATAATCTTAAAGAACTTATAAAGAATGACTAAGAAGTATTGGCTCATGAAAAGTGAGCCCGATACTTTCTCTATAGATGATTTAAGAGAGAGACCAGACTCAAAAGAGTCTTGGGATGGTGTAAGAAACTATCAGGCACGAAACTTCATGCGAGACGAAATGAAAAAAGGTGACCTTATCCTCTTTTATCACTCTAGTTGTAAAGTTCCAGGAATTGCAGGAGTGGCCAAAGTAAGTATGGAATCTCACCCTGACCCAACCTGTTGGGATAAGTCGTCTGCATATTATGACCCAAAGTCCACAAAGGAATCTCCGCGCTGGTTCATGGTAGAAGTATGCTTTAAGAAGAAATTTAAATCTGTGATTGAACTTAGTAAATTAAAAGAGCTTCCTGAGTTAAAAGATATGATACTAGTCCAAAAAGGATCTAGATTATCAATTCAGCCTGTCAAAAAAGAACATTACGATTTTATAGTCAATAACCTAGCTTAGTCTTAAGCAAGTTTAACAACGAAAGCATTTAGACAACTTACAAACAAAAGCTCAATTATCTCTAAAGATAAAATAAACTTTGTCGATAATTACTTTGCTTGGTTTATAGACTAAGCTACGCCCTGTTGATCTTCAAATAATGGTCCATTCGAATGAATGGGCCATTACTTTTTAGATAAAATTAACTTTTCTTAAGTATAAAAATAATTCTTATCTGTCGATAATGACAACTATGAGAGTTAAATCAAAAGTTCTACTTACATTTTTTTTAGCAATAATGTTGCTTATAGGCTCCTTGATAACGATATCGAGTCAAGTCTTCAATACAAAATTCTATGATCTAGAACTTTCGCAAATCAAAGATGCTCAACAGGTTATTTTAAATGAAATAAATAAAGACACTGAGGCCCTATCTTTAACAACCGCCGATTGGGCAGCTTGGAGTGAGACATACGATTATATTCAAAAGAAAAACTCTTCCTACGCGGCGGAGAACTTCTCCTACGAAAGCCTCAAGAACTTACCAATTGATCTGATTATATATACAAATAACAACAAAATTGTTCACGCATCTGCAATTGAAAAAGAAAAGATCAAGAAACCATCAACGGACTTGTTATCAGAAGTTCTAAAACAGTCAAATCTATTACAGGTTTATAGTGACTATAGAAATACCAAAACAATTATAGAACTTGAGAATCATGGTGTATGGATAGCATCAGCACAACCTATTTCAGATAGCTTTCAAAAAGCTCCTCCTAGGGGAACTTTGATTATGCTCAAACGACTTGATCAAGCATACTTTAAGAATATGCTAAGCAGAGTACGTATTAAGGTTTCTTTACAAGGCGTATCAAATAAAAAGAATGAAGCAATAAAGAAGAGTGAGACTATTTTCTATAAGTACTCTTCAATCAAGATAGGTTCAAATAAATTTCTAGTCTACAGAATTGATCATATTCCAAAGACAACAATAAAAGGAAAAGAAGCTTTTATAACATTCACCTTAGTAGTTGTCTTCTTTGTTTCATTTATTTTAGGTTTAACATACTTAGTAATAGAGAAGAAAGTATTGAGTGAACTCATGAAAATCATTGATGAGATTAACTTGTTAAAGGTTGGCAATTTAACGATGATTTCTATGGATAAAGAGTCGACTATCACTGAAATTCAAGACCTAGTTAATACTTTAAACAAACTCATTTCAAGAGTAAAGGATGACTATGCTCTCTTAGTTCAAAAAGGAAAGTTCGAGTCTCTCGGTCTCATGGCCGGAGGTGTTGCACACGAAATAAATAATCCTATTACAGTTATTCAAATGAATACGTTTAAATTACTTCGGCAATTAAAAAAGAATGAAGATATTGATGCACAGGTACTCAAGAAGAAATTAGAACAAAATATGCAACATATTGATAGAGTTACAAATATCATCTTAGGAATGAAGAAGCTTTCAAGACATTCAATTGCCGATTCTCTTATAAAAGTAAGTGTAAATGAAATCATCAATGATGTTGCGTCTCTTGAGGCCGGATTTAAAAGTGATAAGGATATTACGATCACATATACAAAGTTAGAGGAAGATAAGTTTATCGAGGCCCTACCATCACAGATCATACAAGTTCTTATAAATTTAATTGTTAATTCAAGCCACGCGATTAATGATCATGGTCAAAAGTGGATACGTTTAGAAGCTGAGTGCAATCGTAACTTTATTCAATTTAAAGTTATAGACTCAGGAAATGGAATTTCAAAAGAAATACAAGAAAAAATCATGGACCCATTTTTCACCACCAAAGAAGTTGGTAAAGGAACGGGCCTAGGTCTTAGTATTTGTCAAAGGATAGCACATTTTCACGGTGGCAACCTTGAGCTTGATACAGACTCAAGGAATACAACCTTTATCTTAAACATTCCTCTTGTGAAACTGGATTCGCTTGAGGAAAAAGTATCATAGAGCTAGTTTTTTAAATAAGTATAACCTTTTAAACAGTCTTCATAAAAATCAACGAGTTTAACACCCATTCGAGCAGGAATCTTCCCTCTACTGATTTCTCTATCAATAACTTTCTTAACAGAATAGGCCATATACTTAGGATTGTACTGCATTGTCGAAAGAACCTTCGAGCAAGATTGCCCTTTAATAATTTCTTCAATGTAAAACCCACTTGGATCTTCTTCATCTTTAAAAACATGAACTTCATTAAGTCGACCAAAGAGATTATGCATATCTCCCATAACATCCTGGTAAGCTCCTGTTAAAAATATTCCTAGGTAGTAATCTTCATCTTTTTTCAGATCATGCACTGGGAATGTACTCTCTTGGCCATTAATCTCAATAAAGCGATCGATCTTCCCATCACTATCACAAGTAATATCTGCAATTGAACAATTTACAGTTGGCTCTTCATTTAATCTCGTAATAGGCACTACTGGAAGAACTTGTCCAATGGCCCAACTATCTGCAGCTGACTGAAAAACAGAAAAGTTACATAGATACTTTGGAGAATTGTCATTTGTAAGAATCTGCAACTCTTCTGGAATGATCTCTAATTTAGACGTTTCATTTTCTATGAAAAGATTAATCTTATTAAAGATAGTTTCAATCTTAGCTCTTTCACTCAAGCTTAGAATTCCCAATTTAAAAGCATTTAAAGCATCTTCTTTAAGTTTAGCGGCATCATTAAATGATTCTTGCAATGAGTGTCTTTCATAAAGTTCTGCTTCTATTTCACGCATATTAGAAACAAAGATATGCTCACCTGTTTCTTTTTTAGTATTAAAATCATTTGCCGCTTCGATTTTATCAATAACATTTGTCACCACACAAGAATGGTGAGCAGTAATAGCTCTTCCCGACTCTGTTACAATATGAGGGTGGGTAACACCTTCAAGATCGCAAATTTGTTTTAGCGAATAAACGATATCCGAGACATACTCTGTAAAATTATAGTTTGTAGATGATTCATTATTGGAGCGAGTACCATCATAATCTACGCCAAGT
The DNA here is from genome assembly GCF_004006665.1 of Halobacteriovorax sp. HLS. Classification (NCBI taxonomy): domain Bacteria; kingdom Pseudomonadati; phylum Bdellovibrionota; class Bacteriovoracia; order Bacteriovoracales; family Halobacteriovoraceae; genus Halobacteriovorax; species Halobacteriovorax sp. HLS. The sequence continues at coordinate 141,995 of NZ_QOCL01000012.1, read as the reverse complement.
CCCCCACCAACATCAAAATATTCTAGCGGAACTCCCATTTGGACGAGCTTAGCATAAATTCTCCCCCCCTCACTAACAGCTTCCTTAAAAGATCTAATCTCAGGAATCTGTGATCCAATATGAAAGTGAAATAACTTAATGGAATCAATCATATCATTCTTAGTGAAGATTTCTACGGCCTGAATCATTTCAGAAACTGATAGACCAAACTTAGCTCTCTCTCCAGTTGAACCTGCCCAACGACCACAACCAGCGACACTCATTTTTCCACGAAGACCTACAAGAGGTTGAACATTTAATTCTTTACTAATTCTAATAATTTTTTCAATTTCTGAGAACTTCTCGATAACAATAATCATCTTGCGACCTACTTTATTTCCAAGTAAGGCAAGGCGCATATATTCATCATCTTTATAACCGTTAAGGATAGTTAAGCATTTCTTGCTATCATTCATTGAAAGAACTGCTAAGAGCTCTGGCTTACTACCAGCTTCGAGCCCATAATCATAAATCTTTCCAGCATCAACGATTTCTTCAACCACTTCACGCATTTGGTTTACTTTTATTGGATAAACACCTTGATATCGACCTTCATACTCTGCTTCTTCAATGACAGAGCGAAAAGTTTTATTGATCTGCTTAACTCTCGAGCGAAGAATGTCATGGAATCTTATAACCACGGGAAAAGTTACACCTTGCTCTTTCATCTCTTCAATGACTTCATTAATATCAATGCTTAAAGACTTTTTCGATTCTGGGTTTACAGAAAGATTTCCCTTACTATTAACAGAGAAGTACCCTTCTCCCCATTTATCAATTTTATATAAATCTAATGAGTCTTTTGTTGTCCAATTTTTCATATAATCCTTAAGCCAATGCCAATAAAAGTTCTCTTACAACCTTTGTTGCAAAAACATTACTATTACCAGAGCTATCAATAGATGGGGATAACTCCACAACATCACAGCCTACAAAGTTCTTATTCTTTAAAATTTTTACCAGTGAAATAAATGAGTGAAAGTCTTCTCCACCAGCTTCCGGCGTTCCTGTCCCAGGAAGAAAACTAGGATCAAAGTAATCAAGATCCAGTGTTAAGTAAATAGGTCTATTGTCATCAATCTTTTCAATGGAAGCCAAGAACTCTTGTCTTGATTTTCTAATAGTTTTATTCTCATTCATCCATTCAAACTCTTCTTTAGTACCAGAGCGAATTCCATACTGAATAAGCTCATGAGAGTCTTTAAAATGATCTAATGATCTTCGAATAATTGATGCGTGAGAATGATGGTGACCTAAGTAACCATCTCTCAAATCTGCATGAGCGTCTAAATGAACAAGTACAAGATCATCGTAATTATCTAGGTAAGTTTTGATTGGAGCATAAGAAATTGAATGCTCACCACCTAAAGTTAAAATTTTAACACCTGATTTTTCTAGATTAATATCTGAGAAAATATCAAAGAATTGCTCAGTGGCCATTAACCAGTTGGCATCAATATCATCACTTGTTCCAACGGATAAATTACCTAAATCATAGTATGGTGCAATTGAGCATGTTTCCATATCCATATACGGAGAATAATCCTCAATTCCTTCGCTTACTTCTCTAAGAGCATCAGGGCCATCTTTAGTCCCTTTTCTAAAACAGGCAGTTCCATCGAATTCAAAACCAATTATATGGATAGCATTCGAATAAACTGAATTAACAGAATTTGAGTTAATATACTCGATCTCAGGTACTTTAAGATTCTTAAGCTCAGACTTTAAGACAAGTTGTTCCAAAATATTCCTCTCATGTTCAATACTTATGAATATGAGAAACTATATTTATCGTCAACAATAAAGACTCAAAGCTGAAATTTAAATAGCGATTCTAGTTAGTTGTAGCTGCTTTGTCCTCATCAGGCGCCGTAGCAACTTCAACATCTTTGTTCATATCATGAGTGATTGCAGAATGAATCGCATCTTTAAAGGTATTCCAATAATCTTTATGTCTGCGATTATCAGAAGTAGGCAACTCAATAGTATATGTAGGAATTTTTCTTTCGTTACCAGCATAATTCCCTAAGCTTCCTGGGAAAAATGGATAATTCTTAATTTTATAGTCATTTGCCTTTTGACTCATCTGAACGAGTAATTGCTTAGCATTTGGAACAACAAATTGACCTGCTTCATGACTATGCTCAGCAAACTCAGGCCCATCATAGTCAATAATAGTTAAAGGAGCGTGTACAGAGATAATCTTAGCTGGAGAATACCTTTTAATAAGGTTTACCTGAAAAACTGTCTCTTGCTCACTAAGGGCTGATCTACCTGGGTTACGACGCTTGTCTCTCTTATATCTAGAGATCCAAAGTCTTCGTGCATCCTTAGACCAGTCTTTTGTTGGGAAGTTTCTATTAACATCCACACCTCTAGCATTAGTACGGGTAGGTCTTCTTTTAAAAAAAGAGTCAGGATTAACAATTGGAGCAACTACAACCAACTTATCTTTAAGGTCTTCGTGACCTGGTAAGTGATTCTTAGTAACTCTTTCTAAGTGATGAATGATATCGAAACAAAACTTTATCGGGGTAATTTCGTCTCCATGAACTCCACATAGAATAAGGGTCATATCAACAGAGCCTTCTTTAAGCTTCGACTCATCACCATATACTGCCCAAATGAGAGGGTCTCCTAAATGAGAAGTTCTTACGTTTAGCCATTCAATATTCTGGCATCTACTCTTTCCCCATCCCCAGTGATGAAACTTCTTATCAACTTTCTTACAATACTTAGCAACTTTGTTATTTTGAGCAATTTTTGGCCAAAGCTCCAATTTAGGTAGTACTTTCTTTTCTTTTACCACAGGCTTAGGGGCCACTTCTACAACAGGGACCTTAACGGATTTAAGCTCGTTAGCTTGTTTTTCTTCAGAACTATCTTTTAAAAAAGAAGGCCGAGCGCAAGAGCTAAGTAGCGCTAGAATAAGAAAAGTAAAAGTTAACTTCGAAGACACCATTTTGAAGAATCCTATGATAAAATACCCTTAGATTATAACCCTAAGGAACATTAAAAAAATACCCTTTTTTCAAGAACTTGCATATGAAAGTACTTATTATTTCACAAAATAGTCAACTTTATTCTACTTCTAGGCTTTTACAAGAGGCCAGAAGCTTAAATATTCCCGCATCTCATCAAAATATTTATGAGTCTGGTCACTGGGAAGAAGCGCAAAAGTGTCCTGCATCAGTAGTATTTAATCGCTACTCGGGAACTTTATATGACGACTTTGATCTTCAGTTGGCCAAAAACTGGTCAGACCTTGGAACCATGGTTCTAAACCCTGTTGAAGATTGCAGAAGTTTTAGAGATAAATTATCTGCTCACATACTACTTAGCTCTCTTGGGGTTTCGACACCACAAACAAAAGCTTTTAGAGGACCAATATCTTCTGGTCGCATCGAGCAGCTAGAATTTCGAGACGCTAGTGATGTAGTTAAGGATGAATACCTAATTAAACCCACTCGTGGAAATAAGGGGCACGGCATAAGTCTTTGTAGAGGAATAGATTCATTAATGTCTCAATTAGAGGCCTATTATTATCTCAAGGATCAAAAGTTCATTATTCAACCTAGATTAAAAATCAAAAGAGAGTTTAGACTCTTTTTTATAGGTGATCATATTTACGGTGCATTTGAAAAAAACCCTAAAGATAAATACGACTTCAGACTTAATGCAGATAGATCTGATTGCTACAAAATTGAACCAAAGAACCTAACCGATGAGCTTATATCTTTTTATAATTCGATAAGAAGAAATACAGACTTATTCTACGGAGGAATTGATATTGCTGAAACGGACAATGGGCTGTACTTATTAGAAGTAAATCCTACTCCGGGATTTGAAACACTTGAAAGTATTTGTGATTTAAATGTGGCAAAGGAGATTCTTTGCCAGGTTCAAAGTGCATTAATCAATTAAAGCAAGAAGCTAAAAACTGTCGAAGGTATTTTTAAAATATAATAGGCAATTCTCTTCATTGTACCAATTCTTTGGAAACGAGTTTCATCAATTGTGTCTTCTGAGTCCATAAAGTGTGAATCGAGCTTTCTCTGATCCATATCTTCTTTAAGATCTCTTGCAAAAGTTTTATTATCATTACAAAAGAATGCCAACTCTGCAGAGAAATTATAGCTTCTAGGATCAAAGTTATATGATCCAATCATAATAGATGAGTCATCAAATACGATAGACTTCGCATGAGTCCCCCATCTTGAGGCCTGAACTTCTTCACTCACAGTTGCGTAATCAGTTTGAGTATCACCTGAGTAAAGAAAAATTTTCATTCCCTTTCTTAACCACTCTTTTATTATATTATTGAAAGCAGCTGCAACATATATTGCATCTGTACTATAGAGGTAATTAGTTAATAGAGATAGCTCAATACCTTTTTCATTAACTTCATCTAAAATACTTTTAGTTTTCTCATTTAGAATAAAATAAGGACTTTCAATCTGAATACTTTTCTTCGCTGCTAGAATTCGTCTATTTATTTCATCTTTTAAGATCCTCTTTGTCTTTCCTGTCTTGTGAGAATAAGGACGATCTGAAGCGAAGGTAACATTAGAACAAGTATCTCTTAATTGCATCGGAGAATGATACAGCGCTAAATTATAAATCTTCTGAGTTAAATCTCTATCTTCTAGAGAACTATCAACAAATGTAACTGCTTTTGCTACATCTTCATTCCATGTTTTTAAATCTCTTTTAAATTGAATTAAGCTACGAGACCTTGATCCACGCTTATATGCTAGGTCATTACGACTTGGCTTCTTTGGCCTTTTTGCAGAAACAGACTCTTTAGAGTTCCAAATTGATTCAAAGCTGTGCGTAACATGTTTAACAATTGGCCCTTTAATGAAAACATCTCTATCTACAAAGTTATACACTTCACTTAGATCAAAGTATTCATCACCAATATTTCTTCCACCAACAATTGTCTCAATATTATCAATAGTCATGGATTTTTTATGATTTCTCCACTGTGCCTCAACAACACGAACTGTAGGAGAAGGATTATAGTACTTAATCTCAATTCCACTTTTCATCATTTCATGAGCAATGAATGGATTAAGCCCTACTGCTCCTACGAAGGTATCAATTAGAAGCCTAATCTTAACTCCTTCTTGTGCCTTCTTAATAAGAGCGAGAACCATCATTTTTCCAGATATATCCTGGTTCCAAATAAATGTTTCAAGGTCAATCGTATGCTTGGCTCTATTTATGGAGTCTAACCTCTCTGTAAGAGCATTATATCCATCATGTAAAATAACAACTTCATGATTTTCATTTAGGGTTACATTGAAGTCCCTATCGTTCAAATCAATAGAGCTCCCTCTAGATTCAAGAGATATAATTGATAGAAATATTAATATAATAAGTTTTTTCATCTATTTTCCATGTATTTGATAAGACCACATTAACCCAGCGCAGCACACACCTCAAGACTATTGAAAATCTTACAAGACGTGTTATCAATAGTTTACACATAAAAATAATTGTTTGACTTATAAAACTTATGATATAATATCTAACAATAGTTAAGCTAATGAATTTATATTCCGATATAATGAACAACAGCTTATAGAGGGAATTTATGTATATTTGTATCTGTAAAGGCATTACACAAGAACAACTAGAAAAGGCAATTAAGCCTGAGTCTAGACCTCAAGATGTACTAAAAGATCTTGGTGTTGGCGATAGTTGTGGAATTTGCTTAATTGATGCAATAGAAGAAATTTCCAAAACTCGAAATGCGTCAACAAGTAAAAAGTAATTTGCTCATATCCTCACTCTTTCCTATAATCTAGTTAATTTAAATTTCAATTCAATGGAGTATCTATGAAAGGTGATAAAGAAATTATCGATGCATTAAATAATGTGTTGGCAAATGAGCTAACAGCTATTAACCAATATTTTCTACATGCGAGAATGCTACAGGACTGGGGTCTTGAGAAGCTTGGAAAGTTAGAATACGATGCTTCGATCGATGAGATGAAACATGCTGACGAGATTATAAAAAGAATTTTATTTCTTGAGGGTCTACCTAATCTACAAAAACTTAATCGTCTAAAGATAGGGCAAAATATTGAAGAGCTAATTGCTTCTGACTTAGAAGTAGAATATAAAGCTGTTCCAGAGCTTAAAGAGTACATTGCTCTATGTGAATCAAAGAAAGACTATGTAACAAGAGATCTTTTAAGATCGATTCTTGATAGCGAAGAAGAACATATTGATTGGCTTGAGACACAACAAGGTCTTATTAAAAAAATCGGTATTCAAAACTTTATACAATCACAAATTTCAGAATGTAATGCATAAAAAAGGAGCCTAGGCTCCTTTTTTTTATTTAACAGGCTTTGGTAACATCGAAATCATAGCTATTGGAATGAGTAAAAAAGCACTTCCATATACATATGGCGAACTTGAGCCAAATTTCCAATAAATTATTGAAGCAATAATAGGTCCGATAACTCTTGCAAGCGCTCCAAGAGATCTAAAAATTCCAATACTATGTCCTTGCTGCTCAGATGGCGTGTACAGAGAAACCAGTGTGGTTAAACAAGGTATTGCCATACTTGATCCAGTGGCAAGAAAGAATAATCCTACATAAAGTAACCATGTCGAAGAAGCGTAACCAATGGCCAACAATCCTGGGATAAGTAAAATAAGCCCTAACAGAGCAACCTTCTTCTCTCCAATTTGACCGGCCTTTCTTCTAACAAACCCACCCTGAACTAAGGCAATTACGAAGCCTAAGAAAATGAACATATAGGCATTGTCCATAGACGAGTAGCTTAATCTCTCAACTGCCAAGAAAGTTAAGGTAAATTCCATTCCCGAAAATGCCATAAGAAAGAAGAAGTGACCAAAGTTAGTTATATTAATTCCAGCGAAAGGAAGGGGTTTAAATAATGCTATTGGATTGAATGTTCTCTCACTTGTTTGAATCTTTCCTCTCTTTTCTTCAGGAAGAGATTCATCAAAGTTCTTATAAAGAAAATATAAGTTAAATGCACTAAGGACAAATGCAATGCCCGCGGCCATTGAGAATGGATTAACTCCATAGTTAGCCAGTTGCGGATAGTATGAAGTTAAATCAATCATGGACATTATTCCCCCCATTGCAGGTCCAATAATGAATCCGAGCGCGAATGCGATTCCAATAGTCGCCATTCCCTTAGATCGGTTCTCCTTAGTTGTTACATCTGCTACAACGGCCGTAGCTGTAGAGATATTCCCACCCATGATTCCACCAATAAATCTTGCTAGAATAAGAGTTGTGAAACTTCCTGAGAAAAACCACATCAAATAACTTAAGGCCAGTCCAAAGACAGAGACTAAAAGAACAGGTCTTCTTCCTATTCGATCAGAAATTGTTCCCCAGATTGGAGCTGCAACAAACTGCAGTAGTGAATATAAAGCTCCAAGGGCCCCTCCAAAAAGGACAATAGACTCGAGCTTCCCTGCTCCACCAGTTAGTGTTAAATTTTCTATTCCACTAAAGATAGCAGTTAGAAAGAAGTTATCTCCATCGACACTAATATAGTGTTTTGCTAAGGCCGGAAAAAGTGGAAAGATAATTGAAAACCCTACAAGATCTAAAAAAAGTGTAAAGAAAACAATTTTTAAAGACTTCTTCGCGTTATCACTCATCGGAGGTGATTTCATAGTAGGTGTTTCCATTTCTCGATAGTCCTCTTCTTTTAAGTAATAAAAGTCTCTTGCCTTATCTACAGCATGAGCTTCACATTGATTTTCTACAAAGTGAGCGAAGTCTTCACACCACTTTTCTTCTTCATTAAGACATGGGATAAATTGAATATCCCCACCAAATTCATTGGCCGTTTCTTTAAGTTCAGTTCCAATTTCATCAATTGTTTCTAAACAGTCAGCAACAAAGCTTGGGCAGTAGACAGAAATATTCTTATGCCCCTTAGAGCATAGCTCCTCTACTACATCCTCAGTATAAGGAGTCAGCCACTCTTCAGAACCAAAGCGAGATTGAAAAGTAATTATAACTTTCGAGCTATCAATTTCTTTAACCTTCTCCCTTAATAAGAAGTAAGTTTCATAGCAGTGGCGCATATAGATATCTTTCTTATAAATGACTCTTCTCTTAGGAATACCATGAAAAGAAATGATTAAGATATCACTTGGGTTACCAGCATTTTTGAAAGACTTTAACCATTCATCAATCATAATAACCGAATTATCAATGAATGCTTTAGATCTATGAAAGTTGGTCATAAATTTAAAAGGAGGTATTTGAACCCTTGTCTTTAAATTAGCAAAGAATCCATCCATACCTGAGGCAATAGTACTTTCAGAATATTGAGGGAACATAGGAATAATAAGTAATTCAGTCGCAGCGCTTGTCGAAGTCTCTAACTCTCTTTCCCATTCATCCCATACTTCAGCAACAGTAGGAGAAGAAAGTAAGAAAGCATGATTAACTTCAACTTTATCTGACTTAATGTGAGTAGCTACTTTATCTGTAAAAGCGACTGTATTATCAATTAAAGGAAAACTTGTTCCATTCCAAATTCGTGAATAAAGCTTTGCCGATCTCGCAGGCCTAAACGGTAGGACAAAGCAATTTAGAATTATCTTCCATAGAAGTGGGTTGATATCAACTACTCGAGGGTCCGCTAAGAACTCCTTGAGAAAAACTCTCACATCTTTAGTGCTCGGTGATTTTGGAGAACCAAGTTGTACAAAAACAACCTTAGTTTTCCTATGCCCAAGTGAATCCCTAGGCCCTACATACTTATTTTTCATGTCTGTCATATTTTCAATTCTTTTTGACTGTTTAAGTGTGGTAATGTACCTGAATTATATAAAAAGGGGAAGCAAGATGGCAAAGAGCTTAAAGAATACAAAGACTATACAAAAAAAAGGACGCGACGCAAAAGAGCTTAAGAACTTTTCTCTAGGAGAAACCCATACAGAGTATGCAAATACTTACTCTCCTGAGGTACTTGAGGCCTTTGATAATAAGAATCCTAACAATGACGCGTGGACAACTTTCCTTTGTACAGAGTTTACAAGCTTATGCCCTAAAACTGCTCAGCCCGATTTTGCCAGAATTTATATAAATTATATTGCTGACAAAAAGATGGTTGAATCGAAGTCACTTAAGCTCTACCTATTTAGCTTTCGTAATCACGGAGACTTCCATGAAGACTGTATTCAAAAGATTTGTAATGACCTCACAAAATTGATGAAACCAAAATTTCTAGAAGTTATTGGAGAATTTACTCCAAGAGGTGGCATAGCCATTTATCCTTACTCTAGCTCTTCAAACTCAAAACAGATATACAAGCAAATCAAAGCAAAGAGATTTGCAGAGTACTCTCCTGGAAAGTACACAATGGATATGTCTAAGATTTATTAAGATTAAAAACCTTTATAAAACCTTCGATGGGAACTTTAAAACCTCCACTACTATAGTTAGTAAGGAGGTCTTCTATTATAGATTTAACCGACTCTTTACTCTCTTGTACATTTATTAACCTATGCGAAAATTCATGGGCCAAAATGAGAAAGCCACTCAGTGGTCTAATTGTCGAAGATGTTAGCTTTCTTGGGAAACCACTCCCATTAGGTCTTTCATGATGTTCCATTATGATAGTTTTTATATCAGTAGAGAGGTCCATATAACATTCAAGCAACTCACAGCTCTTTGCAGGGTGTTCTAATATTTCAGATCTCGTACCAAAGTCAAACTCTTGCCTAAAGCCAGCTCTTGCAACGTCAATAACTGCACAGGCCTTTTCATCTTGTAGACTTAAATCCATAAACATCGAAGCAAATGATAACTTCTCATAAGTTCTGCTATCTCCAAACTTCGTCTCTTTTGCAATAGCAACAGAGATATAATTTGTAAGAAGCGAGATCTGCTGAACATAACCTTTTCGACTTAGAATCTTCGCAAGAACAGGCCCCAAGCCTTTTACCTTCTCTAGATTAGATACTGTAACATTCATACTCTCTTGGGCAAGAGCTAGGGATCTCTCAGGGACCCCCAATAATGTTAACCCTTCATGAAAGGAATCGACACTATCAAATTGAGCATCAATTTTTTGAGAAGCTCCTGCCTTTTCATCTAAGAGAATTTCACTCATAGAACTATAACTCTCTCTCAGAAATAGAGAATAATCTTCTCTTGTAAGATAGATAAAGGTTAGGCCCTTATCTTGTAGTTTTCGTATTTGCGAAATACTATCGTCCCCAAACTGATTAATTTGAATCATTTTTTCATTATTAATTTTCACGTAGAGAGGAAAATTTGTTTTATGTATACTTATATAAGTTTGAGATCTAACTTTTCGATACTTACTATCAATAGCACTACTCTTGTCATCTAGAACATCATCTAAAATTTCCAATAAATGATTCATCTTATATGGCTTTTGAATATAGCGATGTAAAACGGCATTCGCAGTTGAAAAGTCACTGAACTCTGAAAGATCTTCTATCTTACGAGTTGTTAAAAGAATAAATGGAATATTGTAACCGAGTTCGCAGTACTTCTGATAAACATCTCCTCCGTTACCTTTAGGAGTATCATAGCCACAAATAATGGCCCCTATATCTTGCCTATTTTCTAGAACAAAGAGAGCTTCACTCGCAGTTCCTGCAACAAGAATTTCGTTCTCAAATCTTCCTTCAATACAGGTTACAAGAAGATCAATATGCTCGAAGTTATCGTCGACGATTAAAAAGTGTTTCATATGATATATATTCTAAATTCAAAACAAATTCTTTTCACCATAATAGATAATAAATTTTGAAGATTAGTTAAAATATGTGATAATTATTAAGTAACCAACCTTTTGAATAGGACAAATATATGAGTTTTGGATTAGGTGAAGGCCTCTTAATACTTGCAGTAGTTTTACTACTTTTTGGAGGTAAGAAAATTCCTCAGCTAGCAAGCGCTTTAGGCAAAGCAGTTACGAACTTTAAAAAAGGTATGAACGAAGAAGAGCAAAGTAAAACGAAAGAAATTGACAAAGACTCTTAACTTTCTAAGATTGCATTATAGACTTTTAAAACTAGGGCCTCAGACCTTGAGGCACTTTCCAATTGCTTAAAAAGCTCATAGCAAATTTCATCATACTCTTTTGATATACCTTTTTCTTTTAAAAGTATTTGGACATAACGAATTGTTCTATCGATTAGCTTATTATTACTTGGTCTAACCCACGTCATAATATTACTTGAGTATCTATCAAGCCTACCCATAACCAGAGTCGAATGTGTGTTTAACAAAACCTTAAGTAGTACGTGCTTTGCTAACAGATCAGTTGAGTTAAAACGCCAGTCTTTAGACAACTCATTCAGTTTAAAATGAAATCCATCTTGCAGAAATTCAATTTCAAATAGTTGATCTTTACCATTTATATAATCAGCTCTCTGATTAAAAAGTCCATTAGAAATATTAAACCCTTTAAGGCGTGATAGAGAAGTTTGTTCTTTAGTCTCAGACCACTCTAAACACCTCGGAGGTCTTTCCAAGAGTTTTGACCATGCTTCATCAATTGAAGAAGAGCTTTTCAGGCTTAAGTAACAAAGAGAATAATCAGAAGTTCTAGATTGCATATTTTCAAATGAAATTAAACTAAATGTTGGAGAGCGTTCAGTGGTATCAGTAAGAACACTAATGGCCAATTCATCACAGCTTAAATAAAGAACACTGTCACCAGATTGATAAATTTTGGACTCTTCTATAATAAAGTCTTCAAGGTCGTGAAAGTTCAAATTATCAATATTCTCAGAAAGATTGTTAAGCCACATCTCATCTAAATTAAAAAGACCAATTCCAGCAGCTAACATTAGAATTGTACTGGCCTGCATTCGAGTACTTCCGGCCAAAACCATCTGAGACACAGTGAGATTAATTTTCTCAATATTTTTGTTTTCTATTACTTTCTTTGACCTCAAGGCAACAGAGCTTAAAATATCATCTGGATTACAATAAAGAAAATAAGGTCTTCTCTTAGAAGTTTGCGCTGCTTGTTCTGTAGCTCCAATAACAAATGGAGTTTCTCCACCTTCAGTCGTAGAAATAAGAAGATCATTTTCACCAAAGCCTAACTCTAGTAATTGTCTACTTCCATACTGTGGGAAGTCTTCGAAATTTTCTATTGAATGAATGAGAGCAACGTCTCCACCGGCCATAAATGAGAGAACACTTTCTTTAGACTTTTGAGTTTTCTTCCATATAGTCTCTAAGCAAAGAGATAAACGTCCAGTAGCTCCACAGCCACAAAGGAAAACTCTTCCACCTGTTTCAAACGTATCTCTAATCTCTTGCTTAAGAGAATTTAATTCGCCGAACTTAGCTTTTAGGACTTCAAGAACTTCTTGCTCAATTTGCTTTATATTATCCAAGGCCAGCGGTAGATTACTTTTTGACCATTGAGATAAGCCAATTGTTTTAGGGTGTTGTCCTTCAGTAGGGAGATCCCCTAATTTGAAGTCGTGAGAAATTTCTAAGAATTTTTTTGCAAGTTCTTTATGATTCATTTTTACGAGTTTCTAGATCGATTTTTATTCTCTCTAGTATCTCATCTAAATCAAAAGGTTTCGATATGAGACCAGTTGCCCCCTTTTCTTTTAATTCTTCCTCTGTTATGTCGATAGCACCAGTGGAAAGATAAAATAAAGGGTAATCTGTATTACTATTTTTTAAGTGGGATAATAACTCTAACCCAGTCATTTCAGGCATAAAAGAATCAGAAATAATCACATCAATCTCATTAGAAGTAATAAGGTCTAGCCCTTGCTTACCATCTGCAGCCGTCAATACTTGGTAATCTTCCATCTCGAAAGCATCGGCACAAATCTCTAAAAGATCAGGCTCATCATCGATTATAATTACTCTTCGTTTCTCATTATTCATAATTATATAATAGCTTAAAGATTGGTAAATAAAAGTTAATTAAACTTAATTTATCTTAAACCATTAAAAAAAGGAAAAAAAAACCTCACAGAAAGTGAGGTTACCAAATCATTTTTGTATTCTATTTTACTCAATAATTTCTAAAACAGATCTCTTTTTAAGCTTAGTAGAAGCTGCGTTAAGAATAGTTCTTAATGCTCTGGCCGTACGACCTTGCTTTCCAATAACCTTACCTAGGTCTGTCTTATCAACTTTAAGCTCTATCACAGTTGTTTGTTCACCTACAATCTCGTTTACTTCAACAACATCTGGCATATCAACTAGTGCTTTAGAAACATAATGGATTAGATCTTTCAATTCGCTCATTTGTACTCCGCTTTCTACAGGCCTTAGTAAAATAAGGCCAATCCCATTAACTTCAAATAATTAAAGACAAGTCCTCTAAATCTAACTTCATAGAATTAGAGGAATGTTATTAACCTACTAGTACTTTATTTTTTTTGAATAGAGATTTAACTGTATCAGACATTGTTGCACCATTTTTTACTAGTGCATTGATTCTATCAGCTTTGATATCGATAAGTTGTTGACCTTCGATATGTGGGTTGTATTGACCAAGTCTTTCGTTGAAACGACCGTCTCTTGGGTTTCTTGAGTCTGTGGCAACGATTGTATAAATTGGCATATGAACTCTACCACCGCGTTGCATTCTAATTGTTAACATGTATGAACTCCTACAATAACTCGTTATAACACTTATTTAAGCTCTATTATTTAAAGCATGCCCTACTTAATGTCAATGACAATAACATTAAATTTACAAGTCACCACACTTTAATCTTGAAAATAGGTTACCGAATTCATTAGAAATAGTCTCAATTAGCCTAGGCCTTACCTGAGTTTGATTACCAACAAGTACGGAAGTTAACTTAATTTCATTTCTAAGCGCTTTATATCTCTTCTTATAGCTTTGAACGCACTTCTTATTTCGAGGAGACTCTACAGCTAAGCAAACGCCTCTCACAGCTGAAACCTCAGTTGAAATAGCTGCAACATTGGCCGAAAATTCATACTTGTCCATATAACCTTCATTAAATTCGATACTTGCATCAACAAGTTCAATAAATGCACGATTATAGACTTCTCTACAGTCACTATCGCTTAGTGCAAAAGTTGACGTCGAAAGTAATAGAACAAAGATTAGTGCTGGTAGCTTTTTCATGGTGGGCCTCCTAAAATAATTTTTCAAGAGATTATATTGTTATTAGTAAAAACTCAATACATTGCGTTATTTTTACAGACAAAAAAAGACCCAAAAAGGGTCAATTCGGTTTAATTGTTAAATTCTTCTCTTAGTTCCATCCAAATCTTATTATAGAACCATGCCGGTGGAGCATCTCCCATTTGGTGATCTGGTCGTAAAACCAGGTCTCCTGTAGATAAGAGAACTTTCATTACCTCAGGGTTTTGTAATGCCTTAGTTCTAAGGGCGTCTTTAATCAATTTATAATGAACGCCTTTAGAGACGGTCCAAAACTTTATTCTCTTTCCTTTAAAAGTAACCCAATCAATACCCATTTCGCGCATATTAGAATTGGCATAGCCACCTGCTTTTTTTGCAAGAAAGCCGGTCATCTGCTCAACTTCAAATCTAGTATACGGCCACTCGATTCCTTCAAAAGTTGCGCGGATATCATCATCAGATTCAGGATATTTCAGCGACTGCCAAAAACCTTCTAAGGATTGATAGTTAATTCCTTTGTAAGTAAAAGGTGTCGCAGCAAAATTAGAAAGTATTCCCAACTCATTTCGCTTAGAAAGGATAACCTCCCCTTCTTTAGCATCTTGTGGGAGAACTTCCCATCCCGGAGCTGTACTGCGATCAACTTCTTCCCACCAGTGAGATGGGTAATTGGAGTTAGCTGCATTAATATTTAATGCAACGGCAAAAAGTAAGAATAAGTAGATTAGTTTTTTCATGAGTCATTTAAACTATTCTAAGCATCGTTTGTCATGACACATACTGCTGATAGAGCAATATTATTACACTTATAATATTCAATGCTTAACAAGTGTGAACATAATTCCATTAGATAAATATTTGATATTCTATTATCATTGGTAGATGAAAAACATAAAGATTCTCATAGTTGATGACATGGAAGACTTACTTGATCTCTATGAAGTAGTCCTTGATTCAAAGTTCGACGCTACAATACTTAGAGCAACTAGTTCTATTGAAGCGATTGAAGCCCTCAGCTCGCATGAAAATATAAATCTCATTATCTCGGACTTAAATATGCCTGAGGGTAATGGGGATAAAATTATTTATTACAATACACAGAATAACAAGATTCCATTTATCTTATGTACCAGTGAAAATATTGAGGCACTCCCAAAAGAGCTAAAACAAGAAATAGAAAATAGCAATAACTACCTCTATCTACAAAAACCCGTAGCTTCAAAGGATATATTATTTAATGTTGAGAAGCTATTAAATGCAAAGATCCCTTCAAGTGAAGTTGAAATTAATAGCGTTACTTATAAAAAAATAAAAATAGATTTTTTGACAAAGTTTCTAAATGATAATGCCAATATCTATCTCAAACTAAGTGATAAAAAGTTCTTAAAAATTATTCATAAAAATGAATTACAAAGAGAGTCTCAACTTATTAAGTATCAACTGCGTGGAGAATCTTACGCATATATAACAGAAGATGATTATGAAGAGTTCATTTCTAAATTAACTGTAAAGTTAACGCAAGAACTAGAAGCATCTAGCTCTTTTGAAGATGTTGTAGCTTGTGCGTCTGAGGGGCTCGAGTTTATAAACGACTCACTAAAGACTTTAGGAATTAGTGAACCTCAAAAGGTCTACATCAATAAAGTTGTAAATAAGTCTATTAAACATCTTTCGCAAAATAATGATCTAAGTCGGCTACTAAAAGATTTCTACAAGAAGAAAGGCTATCTCGTTGGCCATAGCTTACTAATTGTTCACATATCTCAACTAATGATAACTAAAATACCATTTTCGAATACGCAGCAATTAGAAAAAATCACATATGCGGCCTTAATACATGATTTGAGTTTAGGAGAAGACAAGTTATCTATGATTGTTGATAAGGATATTTCTTATGAAGACCTAGATCATAAAGAAAAGTCTAAAATAGATGAACATGTCTTTGAATCCGCCAAGCTTATTAATGAGATGAGTTTTATCTCTCCTGATGTTAGCAAGATAATAATTGAACACCATGAAAAACCTGATGGAAGCGGTTTCCCAAAAGGATTAAAGTCATCACAAATCTCCCCACTTAGCTGCATCTTCATACTTGCTTTAAGACTAAGTCATTTCATGATTTTTAATGATTATGAAAAAGATGGTAAGAGTTACCTAGAGTTCCTTAAGCAAAATTATAATAAGGGCAATTTCAAAAACCCTCTAAAGGCCCTCATCACTGCACTCGACTCCTAATCCTGATAGTATTCTAAAAATTGAAACGACTTCTTTCTTGATATCGAACTTATAAAACAAGCTTTTATTGTCTTCGCTCCTGGAGTATCACAGAAATAATTCTTTCTATAAGTTGTGATTCTTCTTTTCTCTTCGCTACAGCTGTAATTATTCACAAACTTCTTTGGTAAAAGTTTGAGTTCTTTATATTTCGACAAATCCATTTTCTGCGAATCATGACACTTGCTAGCTTCGCGAGAAATTATTCGTGCATCAAGAACTGCCCCTTCAAAGTTCAAATAAGAATCGTTAGAAAGTCCATTATTAAAAGTATAGGCTTCACATGAGCTAACCTCTAGTACAATTTTTTCACATGGTATTTCATAAACACTAGCAGAGAATTTTGCATGCACTATACTGGTAAAAAAGAAAAGGAAAATACATTTTTTAATCAAGCTGTATCCTTCTAATTGGACGTTTTCCAATACTTGAGATCTCGTTAACTTCTTGATCAAATACTAGTATTTCATTTGGCTTTTTTGCATTTCTTACATAACTTAAGATGACTTCACCTGCTTCATCGATAGTTTGAATAACCATAACAGCATCTGGATCAGTCGCTCCAACTCCCATAACCTCTCTTTGTCGTGGATAGATATAGGAGAACTCAGGTCTCATTTGCTTTAGACGAGCGAGATCTACATCTTTAATACTTTTCTTCATACCAACAAGCACTCTAGATTTTAATAAGTGTTGATAGTTTTGATGATCCCCATATTCGGCAATAACCATGGCCCCCATGGCAAAGGCCTTTCCTACACTTCTCTTTCTTGATGTGGAGTAACCGTAACTTTCACCATAAAGTGGTCCTGACTCACTATGGTCTTTGGCCATTTGAACAAGTCCTCCACTAACTACATCTTCATTATATTTTTCAAATTCTTTCTTTGCTAGTTCTATCTTATTTCCACTTCTTCCAATATTTCCATTTGAAACAAAGTGATCATTTATGTCTGTAAACATTGAGAGAATCTCTTTTTCACTGGTCGCTGTATCCTGTGACGAAAGTCCTCTCCATAAGATTGAATCATCATACCAACGATTCATTTTATATTTCCACTTCTCTATGCTCTTGTAGCTTTTATTTCCAAACATGTGAGCAAAGTCTGGTGTAACTAACCCTAGTTGTAGTTTTTCTTCTCCAAATTTTGGATGTAAATAATCCAGTCGACTAGTTTGATAGAATTTTTCAAATTCATCAGTTAGTTTCTTTAGAAGCACATAAGGAGAATTTAGGTATTCATTGTAAATATCTTCATCTTGTAATCTTTCAAAAATATATTCACTAAATTGAGATGGACGAACCTCTTCCATTTTATAATCTTTTATCAGTTTTCTAGGTTTTAAAATTCTCTTATGGATTGAGATCTTATTAGGAATATTTGGAACAAATAGCTCTGGAGTTGTCTCTAGCGGTAAGTCTAGATCTAGTCTCTTAGACAGAGACTCATATAACTTCATGGAATTTTCCATTCCTTCTAGGATTTGATCTCCCCACTTGGCAAGTGGAGTATATAAATCAGCATCTGGGTCAGTTAATCTTGGAGGAGGAAGACCTTCAAGCCAAAATGGATAATACAGAGCAAATTGCCTTACACTTCTTCCGTTCCCATCCACAAATGGATGAATCGAAATTAAATCTCTTTGAAAGCTTGCCACCAGTCGAGCATAACGCTCTAATTTTGACTTAGTCGTTACAGGGCCAATCTGATCTCGCTTTTTTACAAACCAGTCCATCAAGTCTTCGGTTAAGGCATTAACCATTCTACTTGTTAGCTCTTCTAAATCCCCTGTCTCATAGTCACGGTATTCATTGAGCTCCCTAAGGAGTTCTCTATCAATTCTCTTAATCTTTGAGGCAACTTCATCTGTGAAATCCATAGGATTTGGATATCCAATTTCACCATAGTACCCACCTTGCGTCTTTTTAAGCCAATTTGTTGAGATATATGGATTATCAGTTAGTACTTGAAATGCTTCTTTTGAAATAGGTTCGCTTTTAGGAACATTTCCAATAATAACTTGATTTCTTATTACGCCAAGATCATTAGAATCAATTCCATCAACATTTCCATCCATCATTTTCTTGTGAACTTTCTTTAGAGAATCAACACTGAAATCTGGCCTATACCTTTGAAGATAGTCACTAGTTTTTATGAAATTCTGAAAAGGTCTTGCTCTATCAGAATTATAAATGTCGAAAATATTTACACTATCTAACGTTCTTTCTTGCTTATACAGCTGTTCAAGAACATCAAAAGAGTGAGTATAATCTATAAATAATAATGCATTAAGATTATTATCTATTTGTTTTGCCTTCGATTTAGAAAACTTCTTTTCAACTTTCTTAGTGAAAACTTTTCTAGAAGCAGAGAAGCTATGGCCTGCTCTAGTAAAATGCGAAATGATATCTCTACAACTAAACGACTCTATTGCCGAGGGCGCTCTAGTCGCAGCTGATCTATAGTTATTCGTCGAACACGAACTAAGTAGAGCTAATGTAAATATAAGGATAAAACCGAGTTTCATACTATGCTACTCGGTTACTTGATGAAGATACTTAAGTAATGAGTAAGAATTAATAATACTCAATACTTAGCAAGGCCAACTTCCTGATGGAGGAGTTCTAAAAGAATCCTCCACCCCACTTTCCACCTTTCTTGCGAGGTTTCTTTTGTTTGGTTCCAGGTAATCCAGGCATTCCCGGCATACCTCCAGGCATTCCACCTGGCATTCCAGGCATCCCACCTTTCATCATCTGCATCATTCCGCCCATCATTTTTTCCATTTGACGAAACTTAGCAATGAAGTCTTTAACTTGAGATTCTGTTGTTCCAGAACCTCCTGCAATTCTCTTTATTCTAGACTCTTTAATTAACTTATAATCTTGTCTTTCTTTCTTAGTCATTGAGTTAATAATAACTCGCATGCGCTTCATTTCATCTTCTGCTGGGGAAAGGTCTCCAACTTGTCTTAGCATACCACCCATTCCAGGAATCATTTTTAAGATCGAACTCATTGAACCTAAATTCTTAATCATATCCATTTGTTTCATGAAGTCATCAACAGTGAATTTACCCTTTTCAAGGTTCTTCATCATATTTTCTGCTTCTTTTTGGTCAATGGCCTCTTCTGCTTTTTCTACTAGTGAGACAACGTCTCCCATGTCTAAAATTCTTCCTGCAAGACGATCTGGATGAAAGAGCTCAAGGTCTTTCATTTTCTCACCTGTAGAAATATATTTAATTGGAACACCTGTTACATGTCTAATTGATAGTGCGGCACCACCTCTAGCATCTGAATCCATCTTAGAAAGAACAACACCAGTAAGATTTACTGCCTCATGGAAAACTTTTGCAACGTTAACTGCCTCTTGACCAGTCATCGCATCTGCAACCATTAGAACTTCAGGATCTAAACCATTTAGGGACTCTCTAACTTCTTTAATTTGTCCCATAAGCTCATCATCAACATGCAGTCGCCCTGCCGTATCAATAATAACTACGTCATAATTATTTTCTTTTGCAAAGCTCATTGCCTTTGCAGCAATTTCTTTAGGATGCACAGAAAGATCTGAATCAAACCAATCCATCTCCATGCTCTTAGCAAGAGTAATCAATTGATCCTTTGCTGCTGGTCTAAATGTATCAGCAGGAACTAGAAGAACTTTCTTATTTTTTTTCTTGGTTAAGTGAAGTGAAAGCTTTCCTGAAAAAGTTGTCTTACCTTGACCGTTTAAACCGACAACAAGAATTGGTACAACACCCTCTCTTTCCAGATTAACTTCTTCGTTGGCCGTTCCCATAATAAGAGCGAGTTCATCATTTACAATTTTGATAAATTGTTCTTGAGGATCAACGCCTGAGATAACTTTCTCACCGAGAGATTTTTCTTTAACAGCATTAATAAATTGCTTAACAACTTTAAAGTTAACATCGGCTTCTAATAGTGCCGTTCTTACTTGTTTAAGAGCATCTTCGATATTGCTCTCTGTAATCTTTCCCTTACCTTGAAGGTTTTTAAAAGCGTCTGCAAACTTCTCACTTAAATTATCAAACATGCCTTTCCTCTAATTATATATTTTTCTCTATTATTTCTAAACAATCTAATGGGCTTCTGACTAAGAAGTCCGCTTCCATTTCTTTTAAGTCATCTTCGTAAGAGTATGTGCACCATAGTGCCCCAATCGAGCGACAACCAAACTTTTTGGCGCCCTGGATATCAGTAACACTATCACCAATCATAATAATTTTTGAGCGATCATACTCTCCAACGAGTTGTTCAAGACCCATTGGATGCGGCTTTGGAATCGTGTCATCCATACATCTAAAATCAAAGAAGTACTTTGCAACATCTAATTCTTTAAGAATTCTCAGTGTGCTAGCACGATCTCTACCTGTCCAGACGTATAATCTATACCCTAGTTCACTCAATTTTAAAATAAGCTCTTTCACACCATTAAAGAGATCGTATTTATACTCAGGTCTGTTTAAGAAGGTAATAAACTTATTTAAGACAGCGTTGGCCTGATCCTGGGAATCAAATTTCATCCCAAAATTATCTGCAAATACACGCATATCCGCATGATAATTTGCCACGACCTCTTCTCTGCTCACTTCTCTTTGAAGGTGATCAGTCATAAATAGCTGAATTCCCTTAAAAATACCTTCCATACTTGAGATAAGTGTCCCATCACAATCAAAAACTATGTGGCCTGTAAATTTCTCAGTTGATGACATAAAAATTCCCCGCATATCTTTTCGTTTGCGTCATTATCTGTTACATATCCGCTATGGAGATTAAACAAGTTACACCATTTTCTAAAGATTTGCAGGGAAAAATAGATTTTCTTAGTAAAAGAAGAACTGAGATAAACCTAGGCAGCGTGTCATTCGCTTCCCCACTGCTATTAGCACCTATGTCAAATATTTGCGCTTTTCCTTTTAGACTTCTAATGGAAGAGCTTGGGTGTGGAGGGACTGTTAGTGAGCTTATCTCGTGCCACGGCATTAACTATGGAAATGAAAAAACATTGAGAATGCTCTCCATTCATCCAGATGAAAAGAATATAGGAATACAGCTCTTTGGGGAAAGTGCGGAAAGTATGGCACTCGCAGCGAAGGTTGCCCTAGAGAGTAGACCAAAGTTTATAGATATCAATATGGGTTGCCCTGTCAGAAAAGTAGTTACCAAAGGAAGTGGTTCTGCATTATTAAAGGACACTTCTAAACTAGGGCACTTCTTTAAAACTATCAAAGATGCAATCGACATTCCTTTAACCATTAAAATTAGAACTGGATGGGACGACGATCAAATTAACTGCAAAGAAGTTATTCATATTGCTAAGGAAGAAGGTGTAGAGTTTGTCGCTATTCATGGCAGAACAAGAACACAGCAATATAAGGGACGTGCAAACTGGGAACTTCTAGAGCAGGTTGCAAAAGAGAGCCCTCTACCTATTATTGGTAATGGTGATCTTCATTCAGCTTCAATTGTTAAAAAGAGGATGTCTAACTCTAACTGTGATGCTTTTATGCTCGCACGTGGCCCTCTAAGAGATCCTTTTATCTTCTTAGAAAGTTATAAAGAAGACGACGATAAAATTTCATTCACACCTAGTGATTATTGGGAAATTACAAGAAGATTATTTGAGTACAATAAAATGTATACCGACAGAGAAAGAACAATCCTTATAATGATGAGAAAGCATATTATCTGGTTTGCAGCTGGACTTAGTAATGCTGGTCAATTTAGAAATACGATTTTTAAATGTCCTGAACTCGAAGACACAATGAAGATAACTGAAGACTATTTCCTCTCTCTAAGTTCTGCCAATAAGAAAATTAATGAGGACGAAGCATTCATGACTTCTGGTCATGGTTAAATAAAATTTAAAAAGTGTCACACTTAGTTGGCACTATAAAAACATCCGTGAAGTCCATAAGATACTGTTAATTCATCACCTAGCTCTAAAAATGTATCTAAAGTAAATACCTTTTATATCCGACACGTTCATTAGGTTATTATACCTCTAGAGGTTAATTTAATGAAAAAAATGACAAGACTAAAAATTCTTACATGCCAGGCCATACTGTTAAGTTCGGTGGTTAATGCAGAGTATATCAACCCTTCTGTAAGAAAATGTGCAGCTGCGACTGAGGCAACGAAGAATCTTCAAAAGAATATTTTTGAAGATGAGTATAAAGTTGCAGGAAAGAATTTATCTTTAAAAGATCTTGAAACAAAAAAGCAAAAGGCCTTGGCCAAGAAAGCTATTTACGAAACACTAAATAAGTTGAAAAGCGACAGAGATAAGTTTAATGCTAGACTTAATCCTCTTCATAAAGAATCATTTTTCAAAAACAGCCAATCATTAAAAGATAATTATGCTGCTGTTCAAAAACAGGTTATCTCTAATCAAATATTAGCTTCAGTTACAGGAAGCCTAAACTTACTTCTTGATTCAAATAGTCTCTTCTTTAAAGAGTCATTCGGAGGCAAGCAAGTTGCTTTTTTATCTAATAAAGAAAAGAATACATACAAACTTATTTCAAATAAGTGTAAAGAGTTTGCACAGAAAGGAAAGCTAGAAGAAAATGAGCAAACTAAAAAAGCGTGCTCAGTTTTTCAATCAAATGAATCAGAATTCTCCCCTCTATATGTATCTGGACAAGAGTTTATTGAGAGAGTAACAAATAATTTCTTCAATGCCGCAAGAGTTATAGTTGCCGATGCTGACTCTGAAGATTCTAAGAACTTTAGAGCAATGGAAGAGCTAAAGAAAATCAAGGCCGAAACAATTTTAGACGAAATTGACCTAGATGATATTCAAAATGAAAGCATGGACCTTACTCATGCGATTAAGAAGTTAAAAATATTTAAAGGTGACACGCTCATCAATAAAGACGGCCACATCGATAGTACAAGTGCTGCTTCATTTGGTTCTTTATTTAAGAATCCAAAAGCGAAGGAAGCTCAAGTAACTGATCCTAAAGAACTCGGCTTCTCTAACGACGAATATGAAAAGATGAATAAGAAGTATCAAGACGTGAAAGATTGCTATGCGAAGATGAATTTTATCGGAAAAGACTTTGGTGCTTGCGAGAATTCAGATGCAACAATGACAAGCTTTCTATCGGATATCATCTCTCATAAAGACTCTATTTCTAACAAGAGTGTTGCTCAGGCCGCAATGAATGATCTTAAAGAAGCATCAAAAGATTTCTTTGCAAAGAAATTTAAATTAGACAGCAATGCTAAAGTTGCTTTAGAGAAATTAAATCTACTTCCAAACAATGGGAAGTCTTCCCTAAACGATACCCTAAATCAAGTATGTACAGAGGCAGGCTTTCAAAATATAAAAACCTATCAGAATCTAGATTCTGAAGAGAATAAAGAAAAGCTATGGAATTGTCTCAACAGTGAATCTTTCTCTAACAATGAGAGCATGATTGCAGAGCTAGATAAAACAATCAAAGAAAGTGATAGACTAATTGATGCTCTAAAGAAAAATGAAGAATTTCAAAAATTCGATAATCTTCTCAAATACTCAGTATTCATGGCGAACAAGGAATGTAACAAGGAAGCAGAAAATTCAGCTCACTTTAGTAGCTGTAATGGTACAACGAACTCATTAATAAAACTCACTGTAGGAAACGAGAGTTTTTTAACTAATATGGAAACTCTAGATTGGAAGATGCAAGGAGAAACAAAAGCACAAGACTTTCTAACTCCAATTGTTTCAACTTGTAATGCTATAAAGACAAAGAATGATCTGGCGACGAAGGCCGAAGCTCAAACAAATAAATCTCAAAAGGGTGCAAAAAATACTGAGTTCAGCTCAATTTGCTCAGAAGCTCGCAGAGACTTACAAAGCATCATCGACTCCAAGCCTACACCTGCACAAGTAAAGGCCCACAAGGAATATAGTTTTAAATATAATCGAGCAACGGGACAAATGGACAGAAAAGAAAAGCGTTCGGTTGCTTCAATGATAGGTTCATCTGCTGGAAAGTCGGCCCTTACAAATGGACTACCATTACTACTAGGAAATATGCAGTTTAAGAATACTCTCCCGTACTCTACTGATATGGCCATTTATAAGAAGAATCAAATGTATTTTCTCAATAACCCTGAATATATGTTTTCTAACTCATACTTTTCAGGCTACGGAGTCAATGGCTACCCTACCTACTATGGAGCTCCTAGCTACTACGGCTTCTAATAATTGACTAAGAAAGTTGGCGTTTTTTTAGGCGCCAAATTTAGTCAATTTTCTCTGTCACCAAATACTACTCAAAAACCTTTTAGTATCAACCAATTAGGGACCTACTATAATCCTGCTATTATTTGACTAAAACACAATGGTTTCACCTTAAAATAGATAGAGAAGATTATTTTTCCGCCTCAATATTTCTGAGGTCAAAATTTATGAATCACTTCTAAATACCCGATTAGTGAATCAGGAGAATACTAATAAAATGCTTAAAAACGGATTTTTAAAAATATTCATTTTGATTTTTTCAGTAACACTTTTTTCTTGTGTTGAACAAGGAACTAGCACTAAGAGAAGATCATCGAATTCTGCTTCTGCAAGTTCGGGTGCGGAAACGTCAGCTCCAACTGATACTACTGAATTATACTGGTACTTCAATGGTCAAAAGATTGAAGGAATTGTAACCATTAATCAAGATATTCAAACTGTTGCCTATGTTAGAGGTAGCTCTATTCACGACTACCTTGATCAAAATAGTAATTATAATAATCAATACTGTATGGCATTTTCTTATAATGTCGGTACTACAAAGAATATGCTAAAAGTTAGAGCTGTTCCTATCTCTATAACTAATTTCTCAACCAACACTAAAGAAAGATTACTAAGAGTTGATTTTATAGAAAACTCCATTAACTCTTCACAATGTTCAGGCTCAGTTAAGCTCTATACTTCTGCTGGAAATGAAGATCCAACAGTAGTAAATCCGGCCTACTCACCTAGTGATTTATGTACTAATTGTTACAATACATTCACATCAACAAATATCGCTCTATATAAGTTAGAACTTGGTTCTATTTCAGATAGCACTATTGTTGATAGTACGACTTCACTAACTAAAGGACTTAATTTAGCAATCAACCCCGCTAATCTTGCAACAGACCCTGTTGGAACTTGTTCAAATACAGAGTGTAATGCAAAGGGGTTCGACTGTTGTCTGAATGGTCAATGCGTTAAAGATGCAGCAACAAAACCAAATGTTAATCAATCAAGTGCTGAGTATATCCAGTCGCAAGCTGAAATTGCTAATGACCCACTAAACTTTTTAAAGTGGCCAGACTTATACTTTGTTTGCCCAAATATTGTTAGACCTACTCCTCCAATCACCACTCCTGATGATCCTGCAGTGGGAGCAGATGAGAGATTCCAAGCTCTGTTAAAGCAATATAATTGTCTTGAGGGTGTAAAGCTTGAAACGCCTGACTACAGTGCCTGTGAAGCAACATTTGATACAGCTGCGTACGAAATTATCAGAGATGATGTTTGGGATAAATGTGGGTGTGATGCCGTAGGAGATGATCGATTGATAAAATGTCCTGACTATGGATTAAAACCTATCTTAGATGAATTTGATAATATTAAAGAAATAGTTTGTGATATACCACAACCACCTTCATCACCGGCACCTACTCAGTACTTGAACACTCCAGTTTCAGTGAGATCAATCCCTCACAGATTCTATGACACAAATGGTGTTCTCTGGGATGATGTCGCAGATATTAAAGACAAGTCGACATTACAAGAAGGACAAGTTTTTAGTTATACAGATGTAGTAAGTAAGGCCGATCCAGCAAAGACTCAGTTTAGTATGAATGCTGTATTAGGTTCAGTAAATCTAAATCTTTCGACGGCCGCTCCAGCAAAGATGCTTAAAGTTGATTTCGATCAAACCTATGTCATAACCGTTAATACAGGTTACTACACACCTTGCCCTCAATGTGCAGACGATGCTTGGTTTACGACATTTAAATCAAGACCAAGCTCTTACAATGGAACTGGTCTTCAAAGTTCAGGCTACACTACTTCTAGAGATACCTATGGTAATAACCTTACTAATGGAAACTATGAAGATACTATTTTTGGAAGAGCTTGCTGGTTACCTCCGACAATGATTCCTCTAACTCATATGAAAGGTGCTAACCTACAGGCCCAAAGACAGAACAGATTACAAACTCAGGCCGCACTATATATAAACGGATATCAAAGAGATTGGTTTGGATTTAATCAAGGAGCACTCATTGGTTCATTCAATGGCGTTAATTGGTTTGCGATTGGCAAGGGAAGAAGGATTACTTCTACTTCCGAAAAGTTATACCTCGCTATAAATGCTCCATTTGCTGACCTCGCAGATAAAACAGACTTACTCGTAAATGTTGTTACTGACCAAGGTGGAGGAACAGCAGCAGACTACGACTATGACCCTTCCCTAGCAATTACAGACTCTAGACAAAATCAAGGTGGCTCTTGTCAAGAAAACCATCTGTGTTCAGTTGATTCAGATTGTATTCAAAAACTTGGATGGGAATATAGGTGTGCAGATAT
Organism: Halobacteriovorax sp. HLS; assembly: GCF_004006665.1. Lineage (NCBI taxonomy): Bacteria > Pseudomonadati > Bdellovibrionota > Bacteriovoracia > Bacteriovoracales > Halobacteriovoraceae > Halobacteriovorax > Halobacteriovorax sp. HLS. The sequence goes on along the minus strand of NZ_QOCL01000012.1, from coordinate 114,932 downwards.
TTCTCAACACAAATCAAAGTGGCCAGTTCATGACATTAATGCAAATGAAAAAGTTAATGAAGAAAAAGAATCTCTAAACTTTTCTGAGATCATCACTGGAGCAAGAGCATCAACTACGAAGAATAGATGTGTCTACAGAGGGATTGGTTCTCTTTGCTCAACAAATCCAAGTTCAATAACCTCTACTCAACAACAAAAGCTCTTTCAATGTGCACCAAACTTCTACTGTGCTCAACTACAAGAAGACGAGTTTAACTCTGAGATTGTACGTACCCCTAGCCAGATATCAAATATTCTCTATGGTCAAGAAGCTGATGTTTTAGGAAGACCGAAGGACTATCTCGCTGGATCTGAAGCGAGATCTCTAGAGTCGACCTTGAAGGTGAATACAGACGGAACGACTTCTGTTGATGATTCACAGGCTCCACAATCTACAATTATAGATCAAATTAAAAATAACGCTGCCCTTTATGCAGGACTAGATGTTAATTCACTAGGACTTTGTAAGCCTGGTAAAGATATTAGCCAAGTCCTTCAAACCGATATGCAAACAGCTAAAGACACTAATGGAAGAGCTGATTATATTAATCAAATTTCATCTTGCGATAGCTCAGATACTGACTATGGCAGTAGAACTCGCGCCTGTCCTGTATTCGATACTTATGGAAATATCGTTGAAAATCCTTCAACTCAACAAACACGAATCCAAAATATGTGTGGAGGAGCTGCTATATCAGATATTGGTGGTACAGAGAAGTCTGTTTTCTTTGAAATTGAATCAGACCCAGTAGCAGTTCTAGCAGACCTACTTCAACCAAAAATTGCTAAAGATGCTTGCCTTAGAAAAGCTGGATCTTACTGTCAGACAGATCTAGACTGTGGTCCAAACAAGCTACATGCTCAAATGGCCCTATTCTATGATCAGTCATATTTTGGAGGAACAGAGGCAGAGCATAAGTATTGGCAAGAATATCTTGTATGCGGACAGGGACAACCTAAGCCATCTTTTACAAGTGACAGTTTTGATAGTTACGATATGTCTCAAAATAGATGCTGTAGAGAGACTGGAAAAACTTTAACAATGTTCACTCAAACTACTAGTACAATTGTTAGTCCAAGCATATCTGGCTCCCCTAATCTAAATGCAAATCCATTTGATACAGGAATTACTCCTTCAACAGATGGAAGATACTCTAGATATTCAGTCGTAAACCATGAGAACTTCGGCTCAAGTTTTATACCTGTTAGTACACTTTCGCAGTCTTATAACACTCCAAAGGTTCTCGAGAGACAGGTTGGATACAATGCAACCACACCAAACTCAAGATTTCAATGGACTACAATGAATGAGACTGCCCAAAGAACCTGTTGCGGAAGAGGATGGGTTAGAAAGTTTGCCGATGGTACAAATGATTGGACACAAAAAAATAGATTAAGCTTAAATCCAACAGACTTTGCCTGCCTTAACACTAAGTCTAAGTTACCATTTATAACTGACCCAGAAGCTGAGTTAAATTTAGAAAGTGGTACTTACTACAGTGAGTACTCTAGGCTTTGTGCAGCTCCTGCTGATAATAATGGTTGTATTCAAAATGCAATTATTAAATCTACTGGATTTGAAATTGAAGCACCTACTAACGAGGCAACTGGTTTACTAACTCTTTCCACGCTACCGGACGAAGACCCTACTTCGGGAACTTTACTACAGGTTAATACTTTGAGTGTAAATAAACCATTTGTACCTACTCCATTTCAAAAAGCGAGTTCATTTGCCTCAACTGGTCCTTTCAACTATATGGCGTCACCAAATTTTGATCAGGAGTTTATCTCTATGATTCTTCCATCTTATATCTCTGCTCAAGATACAGCGGGAGTGATTACAAGCGTTGGACTTAAAGCGATCAGAGTCATTAAAATTACTGACGGTGGAGAAACATATAGAGGAGCAGTACCTCATGAAACAGCAGGTTTTGGTATTACAGCTGCAACAAACCTTGCTTGTAGCGCTGGTGCATCTTTTCCAAATTGGCCAGTAGAAGATACCTGGTGTCTTGAACTTAGAGATGGAAAAATCATTTTAAAAGTTTCTTCTACTGAAGAAGCTGCAACAAATGACCCAGGGCTAGCGACTCCTCTAGATAAGACAGATGATTTTACTTACGGTGGTATTGAAATTGATTTTCAAAGACAGAGTCAAGGACTTGCTACTGAACCAGGTAATGACTTATTCTATCTTAAGAAGCTCGCAAAACTTGAGCTTCTTGGAATTCCTCAAATCTACTTTGAACCGATCTATTGTAATAATGACAGAAATGAAACGATCCCAGGAGTCTATGAAGGTGTTACTACAGCTGCTCAGGTAGCAAGTGATGCTAAATGGTTTGACTACCCTACAAACTCTGGAAAAGGATATGATAATATCTACGAAAATGGTCCAACGGCAGCTCTAGATGGTGGAGAATATACTGGAACACAAAATACGAGAGTTACTCACGCTGATGGGATTGCCCGTTCGAGAATTTGGTCTGATTCAGAGTTTATGTGTTGCTTAAATCTTGGTCAAGAAACGGAAGATGCTGGACTTTGCTGTTCAGGTTATGCTCCGGATCCAGACTCATCAAATGGTAATCCAGACGCCAAGAGGACTTGTAAACTTCCAAGAGGTACAGACCTACATGTTTACTTTAATAAGTATGTATCTGGAGATGGTATGGGAGATGATCAACCAGGTGGTGGTTTATTAGAAACTGACTTCGTTCCTGAGACTGGTGAAATAAAGATGAACAACTCAGCTGTTGGAAAAGTTAAGGCGCTAGGAGCGGCTTATTGTGAATCTGGTGCAGTTAGAGGTGGAGCTGCTTTTGGTTACTTCTACGCGGAGCCAAATACTGGAAACTATTTCCAAAATGGTGATCTAGAAGATAGTAAAATGTGGTCTATCGTTGACTCTAATCAGGATTATGACGATGCTAACGATACTGGCTTTGTTAGATTCTTAGATGGGTATAGATGGAATAATCACGTTTACTGCGATTAGTTAAACTATTGTTTTTTTTGATAGACTCTCCCCTTTATAATAGATAAAATTTTAGATAATGAAATTTATTATCTGCTTTCTATTCATACTCAACATATACGCTGAAAAGGAATTCCTTCCTCATATGGCGATCCACGAAAATCTTGGCTGTCCCGAGAACTCTAAATGTTCAAAGAAGATGGGCCTTATTCATCAACAATGGGTTGAGATAGCCAAGAGCACACAGAAGAATAAATTAAGAAAATTACAGAGTTTTGCATCAAGCTTTGGTGCTCCAGTTTCAATATGGGGACTAAATAAGGCCGAAGCAAACTCTAGCTATATCATATGGGACTCTTCTTGTAAGAATCACAATCACGAAGAAAAACCCAGGATTACCTACGTCGATACCTTCGCCAAAGACTTCTCTGATTTACTAAATAAAACCGAAGAAGTGATCGTGCCTAAAGGACTAATCTTAGAAGGAAAAGGTAGAATTGTTAGTGTCCCTCTACTGAGGAGTGACGCACCTGTTTTACTGAGTAAAGACTCTGTTTTCTATATTCAAGAAAATGAAGGACTTTATTATACACTAGAGATTAAAAGATCAGGTAAGCTGAATATTATCAAAACACCCACTCCTACCAAACTTCCTGGAGAAGTTACGTGCCCTAAGGAGCTTGATGAAGCTTTCGCAGCAAGCTTTAATCCACCTAATCTCTACCTTGGTCACTTCTGCAAACAAATTTGGAATATCTCGACTAACTCGTATCAAGTAATGGCCCTTGGATGGAGTTGTAATTGAAATATTCAAAATTTTCAATCTGTTCCTATAATGTTGAAAACCTTTTTATTCCGCCTTACTCGAACCAGGAATGTTACAAGTTATATAAGTATGAAAAATCGAGTGAGAAAGTTAAAAAAGTTGCCGAAGCTATACTAGATATTAACGCGGAAATCATTTTCCTATGTGAAGTTGGTGGCATTGACTCGCTAAAGAACTTTGTGGATAAACATCTTGAAGATAAATATCATTACTCTTTAATTCCAGGCAATTCAGATAGAGGCATCGAGCTCGCCTACTTGATAAAAAAAGACCTTCCAGTTGAGTGCAGACATTATACTCACAAAAACCGCGAGCTAGGCTTTCTCTACCCTCATGAAGAAAAAGAAAATCAGCATCTCATTAGTCAACAACTTCCTCCCTTATATAATTCTCACTATCCATCTAGAGATATAGCTGAACTAAGGCTTTATTCAAATGACAGTGAGGTACCTTCTCTAATTCTCTTAGGGGTTCACCTAAAGAGTCACCTTGATAAAGAAGGAATTGATTTTGGTGGAAAACTCAGACGAAAAGCGGAGCTTGAACATTTAGTCTCAACCTATAATATTTTAAACAAGAGATATAATGGAGAAGTACCAATTATTCTTCTGGGCGATTTTAACGGCAATGCCTCTCTAAATAATCATGATGTAGAGTTTAAGAAGATTTATGAACAGGATGATCTTTTAGATACTCTAGAAATTATCAATGAACCTCAAGAAAATAGAGTAAGTATTCATATTTTTGAAAAATCCGGTAAAGACCTGTCATTACAATTAGACTATATATTCTTACCTAAATCCCTTCATCATAAAGTTAGGCCCAAAGAAAGCGGAATTTATAATTACAAGAACGACTACGGCGCTCCTCTTCCTAGGCCAACCTCAATATATGAGCGCTATCAACTTCCATCTGATCACTATCCAGTCGTTTGTACTCTTAACGACTTGAATATATAAACTATCAATCACTTAACGTTTCGCAAAATGACTTAATGTGTAATAAAGGCCATATTGCGATAATGAAAAATTCGATCATATCCTTTTTAATTCTCTTGAGTTCTAACTGTTTTGCTCTGAGCGCGGCCATTTTAGATAATGGAATCGACTACTCTCACCGCGACCTCCAATCTCGCGTAAGCATTAATTTTTCAGAAAGAGAAAATAATAGTGATGATGATAGAAATGGATATATTGATGACATTCGAGGATGGAACTTCATTGATATGAATAATGAGGTTTTTGACTTCAAAAGAGATTTAGAAATCTCTGATGATATAAAGCTATACTATGAACTAAAGGCAAAGAAGTCTTTAGGAACAATAACTGATGAAGAGTCCAAGACCTATTCTTTACTATTAAAAGATCAAGATCTTAAGAAAAGAAGAAAAGAGCTCACTTCATGGATTCATGGAACACACGTTGGTGCGATAGCGATAAACACTCACTACCTTCCAAAGGAGTTACGTGCCAGTGACATTAAAGTCCTACCAGTTGTTTACTTAGGAAAGGCCGTAAAGGGTGTCGCGAAGTCTCCGGATTTTTCACCTATTCAAACCAACAGCTTATCCAAAAAGAAATTACATATAAAAAAATATTGGCAAAAGTACCATTCTTGGCAAATAAATAAGCTAAGCTTAGCGGTAGACTATGCTCACAAGAAAGTTATTGTCTATAATGGTTCATTTGGACAAAGTTTTTCTGGTGCAACAGAGATGATTGCAAATGTTTATAAAGAACAATTTAAAAAAGAAATGAAAAAAGAAGAAGCAACTAAAGAAGCTAGGCTTTTCATGTCGAAACTTAATGCTTCTGCAAAAAAACTTTTTCATAAATATCCAAATAACCTATTTATATTTTCTGCAGGAAATAAGAAGCTCAATACTGATGAATACCTTCACTTCCCAAGTGGGGCAAATGCAAGTAACTCAATATCTGTTGGCGCTTCTTACAAAAGAAATACAATGGCGTATTTTTCAAATTATGGGAAAAACTCAGTAGACCTCTTTGCTCCTGGAGTAGCTATCTCTAGTGCCGTTCCTTATCAAGAGTATTTAAAGATTAATGGAACTTCTCAAGCGGCCCCTTTTGTAACAAATATTTCACTCATCGCTTTTAGCCTGGCACAAAAATTAAAGGTTTCCTTAGGACCTACTCAGTTAAGAAGAATACTTCTTGAGACAGTCGACAAAAGAGAAGATTTGAAAGATAAAAGCCGCTCTTCTGGAGTTATCTACCCAGAGAGAGTCTTTGACACTATTCGAAATATGAAAAGACATAGTCTGACTAATTCAATCAACAAAGCAATAAGAAAATGGCCTTCAATTCCTCTAGACAAAGAGGTTCAAAGCTACGAAGAAGCTTTATTTATCGACCTTCCAAGCAATTGAGATTATAGAGTAATGGAAAATTCTTCTTTACTCTATCTTTAGAAATGATTATCTAAAATTCACTCCACTATTACCGATAGGATAAATAGGAATATCTAATTGAAGGAGTGAGTTCCATGTTGAAAATAGATAAGAAATTTTCCATTTCAGTAATAAGTGTAGCAACCACTCTAAGTTGTATAACAGCTTGTTCATCAGGCTATAGCTATAGACGACCGGAGTCTATTGACGAAAAGATTAATCGCTATCAATCAAGAAATCAAAACGGTAATCAAGTTCCTAATATAAATGTTGGCGATTATAAGTTTGATCGCCATCATAAAAGAGGGCCTGCATCAGTTTCAACGAGAGCAAGCCAAAAAGACGAAGGATTAAACCAATATAATAACAAGAGACTTTACTTTCTTACTCTATTGTCTCAATACCAAGAGTTTTCAAAGTACTCAACTTCGGACTCAGCTCAGGCAATTAATCACTGCCCAAATTTTCACACAAGCTACCTAAACTATAAAGACGCTAACTCTATGGATGTCACAAAAGTTAGTTACAAAGTTCCATTTCCTGATCTTTCACTTTTAGAAGATGACTCGAAAGTTGCCAATTTTCCTGAATTCTTTTTACCGATGTCTAGCACTTCTACTCAACCTAGAGTTATTGATATTCTAAGAAATAGCAAGAAAAGCTCACAGGAAGTATTAGCAAGCATTCAAGAAGCAATTAATATTCATGTAAAGAAAACAAGTAGTGAAATACGTGAGCTATGTGACACAGGTTCAAGTGCAAATTACTATACTTACGAGAACCTAATTACCTATATCAAAACGAAGAAAAAGCTTGGCCCAAATAAAGAAGGTATGCAGATATTATATAAGACAACACTCTTCTCAAATATGGCCATCGAGAAATCTTTTAAGAAGTACCAAAAAGAAAAATCTAGAGGAATAGCTTCCTTTGCAAAGAAAGCAAGTTACGATAATGAAGTTATCAAAAGACTAGAAGTTCCATGGGCCATTGAATATTTTAAATAAATAAAATAAAGTAAGATGAGGATCCTTAGGGGTCCTTTTTTTTTGATAAGGAAAGATATGTCTGAAAAAATCATTGTAAGTGCCTGCTTAGCTGGTTTAAATTGCCGCTATGACTGTGCTAGCAAAGAAAAAGAAGATATCGTCAAGCTTGTAAAAGACGGTATTGCTATTCCAGTTTGTCCTGAGCAGCTTGGGGGCCTTTCCACGCCACGAGAGCCTGCTGAAATACAGCAAAATAGGGTCATAACAGCAACTGGTACTGATGTTACTGAAAAGTATGAGAATGGGGCCTTGGAGGCCTTAAAAATGGTCAATATGACAGGAGCATCGAAAGCAATACTAAAGAGCAAATCCCCTATGTGTGGTTATGGTGAAATTTATGACGGAAGCTATACTGGAAAGCTAAAAAAGGGAGATGGGGTTTTCACTAAATTATTAATAAAGCTTGGTATCAAAGTAGAAAGTAGAGACTAAGATTTTAGAGGCAATTCAAGTCTTATCGTTGTGTTTTTCATTGTGTTATCAATCCACAAATTACCTTTATGTTCCTGAGCAGATTTAGCAGAGATACTTAAACCTAGCCCAGTTCCCTCACCTATATCTTTAGTTGTAAAGAATGGTTCAAATATTTTAGATTGAATTTCATAAGGAATTCCACTTCCACAATCAATAACAGAAAAGATAACAAAGTCTACATTAACATTTACATCAATTTTAATCCAAGGGTTATCTGTAATTCCCTTCACTGCATCGACAGAGTTATTTATCAGATTAACTATAACTTGTGTGACCTGAACTTCTTTACAATGAATATTAAAGTCTTCAGGCAATCCATTGAAGTCTGTACTGATTTTAACGCCTTTTTGATGAAGTGAAATCTTACATAAATCAAGAACCCTCTCGACCATATCGTAAACATTTACATAGTCATATTCATCATGTTCAGCATCTCGTGACAACCTCTTTAGAGAGTCAATTGTCTTACACATTCTATCAATAGTCTTATTGATCATATTAGAAAAGTGAATTAACCTATCTTTGTCTATGGTATTTGCCTCAGAGAGATTCTTAATTTTCTTTCCACTAAACGCAAGAATAGTAAGTGGATTATTAATTTCATGAGCAATATTAGCGGCCATCTCACCGAGACTAGCAAGTCGTGCAGAGTTTATAGAAGCGGCCTTTTGCATCTGCAGTTCTTTTTCCTGCCTTCTAAGCTTATCATTCGTCTCAAGATTGGCCTTTTCAACTTTTTTAAGCATAAGATTTATCGAGTCATTTACATAGTCAAGCTCATCAGCAGTTTTGTGAGAGCGCTCAAACTTTAGTCGGTCAATATCAAGTGAATTAAGATCTACTGTTTTAAGAAAGCCAACAATTCGGTCTAAGTGTTTAGTTACCAATATTCTAAACAAGAAGAGCATTGTAAAACTAACCAATAATGTCTTAATAAACTGTGATAAAAAGAAAACAATTAAGCTTGAAATAAGGTTCTCTTTAATGTGGTCCTCAGTGGCCCAAACTTCAAGACGACCAATTGGAAGACCGTCAGCTTTTTGATCAAGAAATAATTTATAACTAGATGAAAATTTATCAATGTGAGAAAATTCTTCTTTTTCATTACGATAAAAAATCTTTCCTTCATCATCGTAAATACTAACAGCTATAATATCTCGAATCTTTAAAATTGAATCTATTTGTACCTGAATCTGTAAATCATCTAGATTCCAAAGAGATCTGGATAAGGAGGATGAATTAGAAGCCCCTATTTGATCGAGAGACTTATTAAGATAATTAATATCTTCTTTATATTCTAAATAATAGTGAAATGCAGTAGTCACAGAAGTGATTAAAGAAGATGCAAAAAGAATAGCAACCATCAGCTTTTTTCTAAGGGAAACGAATCTCTTAATTTGGGTTACTTTACTCATATTCATCTAAGTGGAATATACATTTCAAGCGTTGGTAAGTCTATCAAAAATATATTTAGTCTGTCTTCAACTAGGTGGGATAAACGGCTGTAATCAATAAAGAGGCCCCGCAATTGCGAGGCCCTTCATTAAATAATAATTGTCTAAAATTAACCAATTAGCTTTAGTGCTGCTTGACCTTGAGAGTTAGACTGAGCAAGTACTGAAGTACCAGCATTTGTAAGAATATTAAGCTTAGTATTCTTAGCTGTTTCAGCAGCAAAGTCAGTGTCTCTAATTCGAGAGTTTGCAGAACTTAAGTTCTCAGAAGTAATCTGTAGGTTGTTAACAGTTGAAGTTAATCTATTCTGCTTCGCACCTAGCTCTGCTCTTTGTCCAGATACCATTTGAATAGCATTATCAAGTGACTCTAGCCCTACTTGCGCATCTTCTTTAGAAGTTACACTTAGAGAATCAACCGCAAGGTTAGATACTGAAGAGTTTAATAATTGTGTATCAAATGAAATTCTATCTTGGAATTCATCGTTATTAATACCGATTTGGAAATCATACTTTTCACCAGCACCGTTAAGAAGTTTCTTACCGTTGAACTCAGTAACTTGAGAAATTCTTTCAATTTCTTGCTTCAAGTTTTGATATTCAAGATCAGTAAACTTTCTCTCAGTATCACCTACAGTATCAGAAGCTGATTGAACTGATAGCTCTCTCATTCTAACTAGGATATTACCAATTTCTGATAAACCACCTTCTGCAGTTTGAATCATTGATACACCATCATTAGCATTTCTTTCTGCCTGATTAGTTGATCTGATCTGTGCTCTTAATTTTTCTGAAATCGCTAAACCAGCAGCGTCATCTGCAGAACGAGTAATTCTTGTTCCTGAAGATAGCTTGTTTAAAGTGTTAGCTTGTTCTGTGTTGTTAGCGCCTAAAGTTCTTTGAGCCGCTAGAGAAGTTGTGTTAGTCGCAATACGCAAACCCATGGTTGCCTCCGTGTAGTAACGACTTTTCTTAAGTCTTGATCTCTAACCTTGAGGACCAATAAGCATACTGCTATGATTGTGTTAATGTTTGAAACTGTCAAATGACCCTTGTTTCAATACCTATTTCGGAGCTCATAAGAATTACTTAAGTAAAAAGTTAAAATTATTTTTCTTTTTTTTAGAACATTAAAAAACTATTTTACTCAACAATTAAGTTTTTTTTTCACTATATAAAGACGGAAAAGCTAAATTTCTACTCTAAGTAGACGATAATTAAGGCATGAGTTCAAAGCCATTAATTTTCGTCTACCCTCTTTCAGAAACGATGACTAAGCTAAAAGAGTCAATTGCTGAAATTGCCGAAGATGAGAAAATTGAAATTTACGAAGTTGATCAACTGACAGAAGTCGCTCAGTTAGTTCCAACTATTGGACAGTCCCTTACTATATACGGGAATCCGAAGAAATGTGCTATGGCCCTTAAACAGCTTCGTAAAGTCAATGCTAAACTTAATTCAAAAGTACTACTACTTAATCAGAAAAAAATTCCAAGAAAAACTCTCGATAAGTTCTCTAAGATTGGATTGACTGAATTTATTGAAGAGCCTGTTGCTCCTAAAACACTACTATATAAAGTAAAGTTACAACTTAAGTCTATTGTCGTTGATGGAGAAGAAGACGATGAAGAAGATGGTGTGAAGTCTCTTGATTCAAATAATGATGAGTCAAAAGAAATGAACTCTTCAAAGCTTAAAAAAGAATCTAACGATGATGAGGAAGAAGACGGATTTAGCTATCTTCAAAAAAAGAAAAAGAAATCATTCGAAGTCGAAGAGATTGAAAGAGAAAAGAAGAAAAGCAACTATAAAGAAGAAGATATTGGTACACACTGGGGCGGGAAGCTAAAATCGAAAGAAGAATTAGAAGAAGATGAAGAAGAAGGCGGTAAGAAGAAAAAAAATGCTGCTGATGAAATTGATGGCTTTTATAGAGGTTCAACAAAAAAACGCGAAGAAGAGATAGAAGAAGAGGAAGAGAAAAAAAAGAAAAAAGACAATGTCCTTGAAGACGCTGAGGATATTTACGCTCAAAATAACGACAAAGTAGACTTCGAGACAGAAGAAGCTGAAGACCCTTTCGCAAAACAAAGAAAAGAAGAAGAATTTCTTGAAGAAGAAATGCGACAAGAACGTCTTATGGATGAAATGAAACAAAGCGCCTACTATAAAGGAAAGGTTTCGAAACAAGAAGAAGATGAAGATGAAGATGAAGAGCACAGTAATTCCTCAAAGCTCTTACTTGAAAAAGAAAAAGAAGATTATCAAAAAGATTCTTTTGAAGAGGATTTTGACTCAGATAAAAAGAAAAAATCTAAACTAGAACTTACAGCTGAAGAAGAAAAAAGTGCTACTCAAGAAGCTGAAGAAGAAGACTACGACGACGGCAGTAAAGATGTAAAGTTAGACGTTGAAGAGAGTGATTTCACTCCAAACGATAAAACAAAGAAAGAAGAATTAGAAGACGAAGAAAATAAAGATGCACGAGATAAGAATAAGGCCGATGAGATTGATGGTTTCTATAGAGGTGCAATCAAAAAGGAAGAAGTTGAACAAGAAGACGAAGATGAGAACAAAGATTTAAATCTTGAAAATGAGTTAAACTTAGATACAGACAGTAATGATAGCGAAAGCGAACAAGAAGATGGGGACGAGGAAGGTCAAGATAAAGACTATTTGAATAAGGCAAAATTAGACCTAGAAAAAGAAGCCCGAGATAGAGAGGGCTACATAGAAGATGACGAAGATGGTGCCTCTAAAGGTCATGCATCAAATAAGCTAAATCTTGATCAAGAAGGGAAAAAGAACTCAGATGAAGAAGACGAAGACTATGAAGATGATGACGAACGAGAAAGAAGAAAGAAAGAAAAGGCGCTAGACCTAGAAAAAGACAAAAAGAACTTTGATAAAGAAGACCTTGAAGGTGGTGAATTCGGTAGAAAGAAATCACAAAAAGAATTACAACTTGAAGAAGAAAAGAAGGCCATGTCTGCCAAGAGTAAGACTGATAAGATTCAAGGACACTATAGTAATAAGAAAAGTGTATCCCACGTAGACGATGACTGGGACTTCGATAAGAATAAGCGTGAAGAAAACGAAGAAGAAAATAAGAAAAGAAATGAATCTGAAATCTCTTTTGCACAAAAGAAAGATCTTGGAGAGCAGACGATTGACTATAGCAAACTACATGAAGAATTTGGTGGTATAACAATTGATCGAGAAGGAAATGTTAATAAGAGAACAGGTCCTAAGTATTATGGAGGAGCTAAGGCCGATGGCAAAAAGACCCCTACCTACTATCGTGATGATGAAAATTCTGAAGAAGGTGAATTTGAAGGAGAAGACTCTCAAGAAAAGAATAAAGTTAGACCAATATTTGAGCCGAATTCAGTTGGTTTAGAAGTCGCTGTCAATGTACTAAGTATGTACTACGACAAGAAAGTGAAACCTGAAGATATATTCAATCTTATAAATAACCAAGTTATTAAGAAGTTTAACGGTCATAACTCATTATATATATTTGATAAGAGCAAAGGTAAATTCTTACTTGAGTCCAACTCAATCGATCTTCTCCCACCTACGCAAATAGAAGATGTATCTAAGCAGTGGAGTGAGCTCGAGAGTAAAGAATTTCAAAACTGGACACAAACACTTGTCCCTACTTGGAGTGATTTAACTTTCCAGGCCAAAGAGATTTATTTTATTTATCCATACTTTGAAGGAGCAAGCTGTATGGGTTTTGCTATTTCATGGTTTAAGAATGGATTCCAAGAAGACATGCAAAAGACATTAGAAGTCTACTTAGAGACTCAACGTGGTTTCTTTCTCAATAGATTTCACGAAGCAGGTAATGAAGGCTCTTATTCCAGCAAAGCGAAAGAAGTTGGTGCAGTTGGAAAGATTAAAGGCTTCTTTGGTAGATTGTTTAAAAAGAAGGCGGCATAATGAAGATACCAGAAGAATTATTTCATATAGAAAAAGACATGCTTAAAGACGTTAAGATTTTTCCATATCACTTATTTGTCTACAATCCGTCTAATGGTAGCTACACTCCATTTCTTTTTGCCAATAGTCCCCTTACAAAAGATAAGAGTGATTTTCTTGAGTTTATTTTAAATAAAGGTGGCGAGCTAGCTGTCGATATGAAACAAAAGAAAACGTTTTTGACAAGTAGTGAACTAGAAGAACAAGATATTCCTTCACTAAATATTGAAACACATGAACTTGAAAAGTCACGTGATCTCAATATGGCAAATCTAGAAATGGAAAATGCCACTAAAGGTGAAGTTAAATTAAAGGAAGACTTAAGATCTTCACTTGCAGAAGATAACTTTCTAGAACTGATTACAAGAGTTAAGAATGAAACGATGACTTTCAGTGTAAGAAAATCACATACTGTTAGCCTCGCTAGTTATTTGAGTGAAAAACTTTTAAATGAGGATAACTTTATTAACAGAATTGTAGCAATATCATATTATATGGCAAAGAATTGCGATATGAAAGACGAAGAGGCCTTATCTGATATAATTTGTGCTGCATTCTTTTGCCACTTAGGGCACACGCAACTAGATACCAAGCTTACGCATACTCCACACTTAGAGTTTAGCGAAAGTGAGAAAAAACAATATAGAAAGCACCCTAGCCTATCTCATCACTTATTAAAAAAGTCCGGTGTTGATTTAAGCCAAAGATGTATGGATATAATCTTTCAACATCATGAAAGAGATGATGGCTCAGGATATCCGATGTTTAAAAAAGGTGAACATATTGATCAACTCTCTTTAATACTTGGTGCAGTTACTCATATATTTGAGTACACTTTTGGCTACGTAACTGGAACAAAAACTGATATGATTACAGTTATAAGAAACTTGAAGAACAAATCTTTTACACCTGGACTTGAGTTCGAGTTTGGCGATAAAATATATGAAAGTTTAATTAATTTATTAAGTACAGATACAGTAGATGATGCTGCTTAGGAGATAGAAATGGGTATTAAGGCCAACATGAAAATTCTTGTTATTGATGACATGGCAACGATGAGAAAAATTATTAAAAACATGTTAACTCAAATTGGGTTTACAAATATTTCAGAAGCTGATGATGGTGCGACAGCATGGCCAATGATTCAAGACGCTCTTGGGACAGATGCTCCTTACGAGTTCATAGTTTCAGATTGGAACATGCCACAGATGAGTGGTCTTGATCTTCTTAAGCATGTTCGTGATACGGAAGAATTAAAAAAACTTCCTTTTCTAATGATTACTGCTGAAGCTGAACAAGGAAATGTTGTTATCGCAGTAAAGGCCGGAGTGAGTAACTTTATTGTGAAGCCCTTTTCTGCTGCAGTTCTCAAAGATAAGATTGAGAAAATATTTAATTAGGAAAACTTCTTATGAGCTTACTAAATGACCCTTCAATGAAGGAAGTTGTTATAGAATTTTGTGATGAATCAACAGAGCTCTTCAACCAGCTTGAAGAGATTCTTGAAGACTTTGAAGATAATCCAAGTGATGTTTCAAAGTTAGAAGAATTTGGACAGATAATTGATAGAGTTATGGGTTCGGCTAAGACAATTGGTGCTGATGATATTGCAACATTTTGTGAGCTTGGAAAAGTTATCGGATACAAATCAAGTCAAACTGATGACAAAGCTCTACTTGAGGTTGTTGCAGCAATTATGTTTGATGCGCTTGAACTGTTAAAAAAGATGATTGATCATATTAAGAATGGAAATGATTCTGCGATTAAACAAGTCAGCTCAAAAGCATTTGTAACCAGATTAAATTGGTTAAAAGATAAATTTAATGACATCGAAAGAGCATCCTGCGCAGCAGACCCAGAGGGAAATATGTCGCAAAATTCAATAGATGATCTCATGTCTAGCCTAGGGCTATAATCGGAGAAAAAATGAGTAAAGAAAATAATTTTATAGAGTTTTCAAAGCCCTTTATTGAAGCTGCGAAGAATGTTTTTGAGACGATGGTATTTACAAAGTTAGATCCTCAAAAACCAACAATAAAAAAAGACAATGTTTCCAAAGGTGATGTCTCTGCTGTTCTAGGACTTAGTGGGGAAATGACTAAGGGTGATGTCTCTAAGCCTTACAAGGCCATGCTTGTTATCTCTTGGCCGTACGAAACTTATTTTAAAGTTGCAAGTGCTATGCTAATGGACACTTTCACTGAGTTTAATGAAGAGATTTCAGATGTCGGTGGAGAGATCTGTAATATGATTATGGGAAATGCTAAGCGTGACTTAGGGGGAATGGGATACACATCAAATATGGCGATTCCATCAATGATCGAAGGTAGCGGCCATAATATAAAGTACCCTAACGGGACAACAGTGATCCTAATTCCGATAAAGTCGGCACATGGAGAAATGTTTATAGAAATCTGCTATTCAGAAGCAGATTAAGAAAATTCTTCAAAAGGGAGATTCGATCTCCCTTTCCAATTATTCAAGTTGATATCGTAGATATTCTTTTCTTTATCAAGAACATCAATCTGAGCAAAAGAGAGTTGCTCACGAAATCCATTCTTTCCAAAGTCTAAGTTATACATTCTTGTCCAAGTTCCCGTGTTAATAAAAACTCTACCATCAGAGAAAGGACGAAAACTCGGATCGTGAGTATGGCCAACAATTAAACACTGAACCTCGGGTCTTTCTTTGAAAAAGTCCATAGTTAAGGTTTCATAATCTTTAAATAACTCTAACTCATGTGCACAGTGCTTTAACATCTTCTTCAAACTCTGTTCTTGTTTGAATAGGTAAATTGAACGAACCATTATAAAGTAAAAACACGTTGCGAATATAAAACGAAGTGTAAAGAAAGTATCATAAATGATTCCATTAATTAGAAACTTTCGTATTGGACGAACAGCGTTCACATGGTCTCTTTCTTCTTTAAATTTGTTGATTACTCTTGTTACATAGTAAGACCCCCAAGGAGGCAAGAAGTAATTATTCCCTTCTTCATCTTGAGCAATAGATTTTTCAGGGTGAAAGTGATGAGCAAGCTCATACTCATGTCCGTGTTTTAATACAACACCTTCAGTTGGAATATACTCTCCAGTATTATTTAAAACAATATTTACTCTATCAGCATTTTTTGTAGAAAATAAAGAATAGAACCTTTTTCTAAGTGATTCGAAAACAAACTCGGCATCATGATTACCAATAATATAAACAAGCTTATTACTCTTATGAGAAATAAAATTATCCATGGCCTCAATTACTTCAGGATGAGCTTTGATAATCATTTCGAACTTTGCTAAAGCAGCATCCTCACTCCAAAACTCATCATCAAAATAATTTACGAAAGGTACTGCTAGGAGATCAAATAAGTCACCATTAATAATAAGTTCAACTTCTTTATGCTGATACTCCCCTGTCGAATAGTAATCTAAAAAATCAACCAATTCTTTATCGAAATGAAAGTCCTCTAAGTAATTTCTTTTCCCATCTACTAGAACACCAGCACCGAGGTGTATATCAGATATAACTAATATCGTTTTGGTCGTTTTATTTTTTTGAAGGAATCTCATAGGCCTCTTTACCAAAGTCTAATATAACTTTTTGAAATGATGGAGATAGTGGTACAAAATAGTATAAGGAATTTTTCGAAAAATCCAACTCTAAGCTCTTATACTTTCCAGGCTTGATCGTTACCATAGAGAGTACACGACCATTTCCATCAACGATCTCCCCTATTAACTTAACTAGAGTTTTATTTTCTACAATAACACTAACCTTAGATGTTTTCTTTGAAGGAGATAGAACTTTAAACTTGTCATTATACGCCCTGACAATAAAAGCATCTGATCTTTCTAAAGCTAAGATTGAAGTAGAGAATAATAATACAGCAACAACAAGGTAATTCATATATATAGTGTATCAAGTTATTGAAATTATTTGGAACGGAAGATTTTTCCTTACTTTTGAACCATTTTAATCACTTTTTGAGCTCTTCCGATAAGAAAGCATGAATCTTGTGCGAAAAATTGCCAAAACATTTAAAAGTGAAAAAATCTCCTTTCGAAATAGAGCTGAACATGAATGGATATTTTCAAGTCCAGAGCTTAGAGAGTCATTTAGGATCCTTGAAGCGTATATATCCCAATCACAAAAGGCGTTAGAAGTTTTTAATACTATTTTCTTTTTGAATATTAAGGGCTCGTACGCAAGTGCAATAGATTCAGGAGAAAAGTTCGTGCTAGTATATCCCGAGCTAGTATCACTTTTAAAAGGTCCAAAGAGAATTCAAGGTATAGCAATTCTTGCACATGAAATTGGTCACCTAGTTCTGGCCCATCATCAAAGAAGAACAAGTAATCACATTGCTCAAATTGAAGCAGACCTATTCGCTCACGAGATAGGACTTGGAAGATATTTACTTTTATTTTTAAAAGATCAATCGCAAGGCCTACAGATTCAAAAAAGAGTGCAGGCCTTAGAGAAAGTAATTAGAACAGAGAGTTAGCAGACTCGAAGTTTGTTATAACATCAGCTCCGAAGCTCATCTCAAAAACACCATTATCACAGAAGACAAATTGAACATCTCCTACTCTTTGATTTCTAGTATTCTTATTAAAAAGAACTATTGGGTATCTCGTTCCATCACTACAAAGGCTTCTAAAGTTCCTTTTTAGAGCGCTTGAGTTGAATCTATCAACGTGGTTATAGATACTTTTTGAAGAGAAAGTTACAAAATTTCCACTTTGTAGTGTTGAGAGAACATCATACTCATTCTTTTCTACTTCAGTATTAGTATAGGCCTTTCCCATATAGTTGAAAATATAAGTTATAGAGATTGAAGTTCCAATACAGTTATGACAAGTCTCTTCTCTAATAGTACAAACTGAGTTATTTTCACACAGGTCTTGGCAAAGGTTATCACCTTCAACACAGTAGAAGCTTAACTCTTTTTGATAACTATCATTCCAGCTTGATTCAACAGTGTAACCAAAAGCTAGTTGTGAGACGAGTGTTAGAGCTATAACAATAATTAGTTTTTTCATTATCTTTCCTTCTCAATAGACTTACAAGAGCTAGGAGCACTAACACGTCCTACTCTACAACCAAGCCCATTCTGATCTCTATTAACAGTAACTTTAATTTCTTGCGAACAAGAAGATAGTTTTATTTTTGCAGTTCCTGATCTTGGAGCATCAATAGACTGTATGTTTCCACGTAGTGCATCAGTTACTTTTTCAGCAACTTCAGACTCACAAGAATTCGCTAAACATCTCTTTCCTTTTCTCAGTGATCTTACGCAACTCTTAGGAATAGAACCATTAAATCTTCTATATGTCTCAGATACATAATTTGGATTAGTTTCCCAGCTTCTAGGTATATTATGTGGATCTTTTAGACCTTTATAAAGTCTAAATACTGCTCTAAATAAGAAGAATGTTGGTCCTACTTCAGCAGATAGATTAGTTAAAGAGCTAACAACACTTTCAAAGTTAAGCTGACAACTGATACACTCCGAATGAACATTTCTTGCATTATCATCATAATCTGATGCAGTTCTAACATTTAAATTATTATCGTCAACAGAGTTACAAGCTCCAACACTTACACCAGCAAAACGATATTGATCATAAGGGTTATCAGGTGATCCTGTAACCGAAATCATACACGGAACACCAAGTAGTGGACCAAAATCTGCCACTAGAGAAGTTGTTATACGAGAACGGTCGTATCTAGTGTCATATGAAATTCTTCCATCAGTTACCATTTGGTTGAAAGAAGTTACAGTTCCCGGCTTAAGGTCTAGTCTACCGTAGATTACACCAGGAGTTGCAACTGAAAGAGCAGCTTGGGACATATCTGTGAATAAATTAAATAAGACTGACTTTGTTTTAAACCATGGATCATAAACCTTACAAGCTGTTCTTTCGGCGTAAGGATTAAATAAGGCCGGAGTTTTAATTTCTTGCTCTAGGTTCCAGAAAGTTGAAGCGTATTGAGCAACAGAATATAGATCAATTACAGACTTCAAAATCTTTCTTGAACAATCACTTGCATTAGCACAAATAACATCTTCATAATCAAATGTATCGTTGTACTTTTTCCAAGCAAGTAAAGGCTTATTAGTTTTTAAGAATTCAACATTCTTTTGGTCATAACTTGACTTAAATTTGTTCTCGTAAACCTTTTGAACATACCATGGAGAAAAACCTGTCTTATCTAGAGTAAAAGAATCATTCCAAATATTCTTCTGATTTAACTCATAACATCCACTGATAACTTTATCTGCGATAACAGTGTAGTAATCATAAAGTGCTTTTGTTTTCTCCTGAGAGATATCAGAAACAAGTCCATCAACAAGAGTTGTCTCTTTTAGTATTTCAAGCTTTCCTTTTAAGAAACTAAACTCATCATGATCAGCAAAATTGAATTCAGCACAAAGGTAGTAGAGATCATTCTTTAGCTCATTATACTGAGCATTCACTGTTTGAGAATTTAAAAGTACAGAGAATCTTTCTTCTAAAAGATCCGCTAGTTTATTTGGAGAAATTTTAGATTTCGTAATATTTAAAGTTGAAATAGATTTGATGAGTTTCTTTTTCATCAAAGCTCTAGTTCCTGCAAAGTTCTCTCTAAAGTTTGCTAGCCATGCTTCAGCATTTGCAAATCCACCAAGGTCTAACTCATCAACATTTACAGAAGTGAATGGATCAGAAAGTAAGTCATCTTGTGGTCCTTCCGGCACAGATGTCATTATATCAAGGTTTAAAGCTGTTTCTTTAAAGTCTTCCTTCGCAAACTCTCTCATCGCTTGCTGAGCAAGAAAGTCTCCATCACACTTTGGAGCAGTTATAGACTTACAACCATTTGGTACTATTAAAACAGAGTCTTCAATTGCTACGCCTTTAAAGACGCTTGCAAAAGGCGCTGCTAGTTGTTGCATCTCTGGAGCATTTCTATAGGCCCAAGAGAAATATAATTTAAGTGAGTTCCAGTAATCGAAACCTTTATCTTCCCACTTCTTTTCTTTTAAGTTTGGTATTTCTAATTGATAAGCTGCTACTTGTAAGTTCTTTTGTGAATCAAAATCATTACATTCAGCTAAATATTTTTCTGACTCTAAAGCTGCACGAGCAATAGATTCAAGGGCCTGCTTATCAGGCTTTGTCCCATATAGTTGGGCCTGAAGTGGAGAGAACTTCTTTAAGTAGTGACACTTCATTTCACTATTAAAGCTATTTTTTTCAAAAGTTTTATCTAGTATATAGCTATCTTGAGAATGGAAGTTATCAACAGTGTAGAAGTCGACTACTTTTCTAGCAGCTGGAACTTTCTTTGAAGTAATTTTCCAGATTTTCGCGATATAATCATCTAGACCTGAGCAATATTCGTCATTACGGCAATTGGCCATAACGTTTCTATAATTACCAGGAATATGAAGATCATCTCTTTTAAGATCATGTGTAAGAAGTGGTAGTTCACGATTCATTAATTTCTCATGAATCATCTTAACCAAGTTTACAACAGAGTATCTAAATACCTCAATACCATACTTAGTTACAGTATTTGTATCCTCACCTCTTAATGAAGCAAGTCTATAAACTGCTTTAGCAGCATCAACATTAGTAACAAGTAAGAAGGCCGAGTCTGTTGGTACTTTAGAATCTAATGCACATCTAGCTCTATTGGAGAATCTCATATTATTGAGTTCAAACTTAGTAGCTGATTGATCAACGCTCATCCACTCTGATGAGTAGGTTGAAAGTATCGTAAATAGGGCCAATAAACTGACCAGTATTCTTGTATTTTTCATGCATGTCTCCAAATTCTGAGCATAATATCAGAATGTGGCCTCTAAAGTATGTAAATTGAAATTATTACTTGAACTTACTTATCTTATCTTTTCAATAGGTTGGCCTCCAAATTAGAGGCCAATTAATATATACAAAAAGAAAAGCTTATTGCATTGTACAACCGTTAGCTTTACTCATGATTGTTGTGTAAAACATGATCATAGCTTCGTCGGCAGGAGTAAAACCTCTTCTAGTTCCACCCTCTTCAGTCATTAGTCCATACATATATCTGTTAATTGAATAGTAAACAGATTTTGGAACTCTAATTCGTTGAGTACATTGTCCTCTTTTATATTTTACTGTGAATCCCCAGTATTCAGAGTTATCATTTGTATTGTAACCTGCTCCACCAGTGTAGATATTAGTCCCACCACCGTTATTGTTGTTATCACCTTCACCAACGTTGAAAGCAACTTCAAATCCACCGTAGTTATTAGTTACTGCGTGAAGAGTACAAACACCTTTTTCACATGCCATTTCAGCTTCTCTATCGATCTCTAATAAAATCGCATCATCAGCAAATCTTTCAAACTCAAACTCTCTTTCTCCACCAGCGAATAGGTCATCTACATTTGTTGCTGAAGCTGTAAAAGAACAAGCTAGCGCTAGAGTTAATAATACCTTTTTCATAATTACCTCCACAGTAATATTCTATAATTTTAATGCTTTTTTAAATTCAAAATCTTTTTGTAAATTATCTGAGTGCCTATAGCCCTCTATTAAGTTCATTTGTTCATAACAAACTTGTGGGCTCGCTATTTGTCCCCCACAAGATCCTGAAATCACTCTATAGTCATGATTATGGTTAACACTATAAGATGAGTTCGATTGGTTTCCATTTCCATTTCCATTTCCAACAGAATTGTCTTCGTGGTGTAAAACAAAGGCTTCATATTCATTCGAGTTATTAAACTCTAGTTGACACACCTTGCTAACTTCACGTCCTCTATTGTCTAAGTAAGTAATTGGGTGACATAGGATTAGTCCATTATCCTCAGGAGCTTCTTGATCATCAGTTAATACAACCTCTAACTTAGTACTAATTTCAACAGCATTTAGCTCCCACGGCCTAAAGGCATTTGTATCTTCTTTGAAGTAATGTCTAACACGACAAAAACTTACGTCTTCAACACTTCCAACATTTGGAAATAGATCCTGCATTTGACTCGGAAACATAGTATAATCTTCATCAAAAGCAATAAATTCGGTGCCTTGATCACTTGTACAATAAACCTGTGTTCGAGTATATATATTTGCAAAATCTACATAGCTATCACCAAAAAGTGTTTTATTTTTATAGCCATAGCTTGGAAGCAAATCGAAACTTCCCTTATTGTCTTCATTGATATTTTGCCAGCACAGATCGACAAAGTACTCAGTTCCGTAGAGCTCTGTTCCTAAGTTAAAAGACAAGCTCTTGTCTTTAAGTACGTAGTTTCTTGGACTATGTGTTGCCACAACAAATTGTTCAGAATCAATACTACCTGAGTTCATTGATAGACTAGAAGTTTTTGACTGCCTTGTGCTATCCCAAAAACTCTCTTGAGATAATAAGTCTAACTCAGCAATGTCACTGAATGATCTTCCGTTAAAAGTCATAAAGTCAACATTACTAGCGCCACCAGAAGTGCCAGAACAAACACAGTCACAAGACTGACCACTTACACAAGCGTTAGGATTACAAGATATTCTTGGAGTGGACCTCGTGTAACAAGTTCTCTCTGCTGGCTCGACGTGTTTAATTCCCGCATTACAAGCATAAGCCAAACCTTCTTTTAAGTCAGAACTTCCACATGCACCAATTGAGTCATGATCATGATTTTTTATATGACCATGAACAGAAGCGAAATCAACACAGATATTAACGAAGTTAACACGCCCTGGATTATTATTATCATTTCCTGCATGGCAAATTGTGATCTTCCCTAAGTCTTTACCACTATCTTTACAGATTCCGGCGAAAGTATTAGCTGAGAATAGAAATGTTAGAACGATTAATACTCTTAACATTATTGCCTACCACATTCAACGCTTGGGTAAACTTCCATTTTCTTAGAATAGTTACCGCCAAAGATTGATTTTCTTTTAAAAGTTACGTCTTGCATTTCATACTTTCTTCCAGACGCTTTTAAAGTAAACTCCGCTGTTAATTCAAGAAATTTCTTTCCATTATCAACACACTTACCTTTAGTGCTACATACTTTTTCATAAAGAGGTGGCCAGAACTTGTTATTTAAGTATGACTGAAATGTTCTTAAAGACTTTTCAACTCCATCAAGAGAGTTATCAAAGTCCAATTGAGAAATCGTATGAATCAATGGGACTTCTTGACCATTAACAATCTCATGAATAAGTGGAATTAACCCAATACGTCCTCTATTTGAAATAACGCCTATATTGTTGTTCACAAGGAAGATTCTTCTATCAATATCCCCATCAAAGTATTTGAAATCAATATTTGGTTCTTTAAACTCAATGCGAACTCTATACTTTGTATTAAGTGGTAGAGCCCCTTTTTGGATTCCTTTTCCTACACCATGTAAAATACCTTGCCACTGCCCTGGAGCAACTGCACCATCATACCAAGAAGTTAAATATTCCCATTTTCCATTTTCAAGAATTTCTAAAGTATGTTCACCTACAATCGGTGTTGCATAATCACACGGAGAAGAACAAAGCCCGTCAACACACTTTCTTTCACATCTTGTATCGACAACGAATGGAAAGTTTAACTCTATCTCTCTTCCTCTAAATTTTGCACTCGGCTTTGCTAAATGGATATCATTTATTACATATTCTGCAGGAAAAACAGGTCTCTTAACCCCAAAGTCATCTGCCGGCTTAACAACTTCCGAAATAGGATTTACAGAAAATCTAATATCTGTACCACCAATGGCCTCTAGATTGTTATTTTGACCTGTAGAAACATCAGAAGTATAAAAGTTTAAAATAGCATTAAAATCTTTTGCTGTGATTTTCTTATCTTTTAAACCTTGAACAGTTAAACACTCTGAAGAGACTTCTAGTTCAACAGAGAAGTGGCTATTAAAGTCTGGTGTAAAGTAACAATACTTTCCTGTAAAGTTGGCAGAATGATCCGAAACTCGAGTAATTTTACAACCAGTTTGATCCGCAGGAAACTGTAGTCCCTTAGGCCCAAAGTCTGTAACCTTTGTCACGACACAACTGTTTAAAAGGTCTCTTTTAAGCTTTAATTCTTCGTTAATTTCTTTGAAAGTAACTTTTGACTTAAGTTCAGAATTCTCAATACGACATGAGTGCTCTCTTTCTCTATCAGCAATTGAATACGTACTATTTTGATTTGTTAAGATGAGGTTTTCAATCCCAACGGCTAGCATAAGAAAATTTCTTTTCGCAGCAGTCATTTTACAATTATTAATAGTTGTATATGGTGCAGTGTTTAGAACTTTAAGTGCATTATAGTGTATTTCTTCTTGATCGTTAGTCGAAATGGCAAGGCTTACTTGCTTAGGAGAAATAACATCACAAGCGAATGTTTGAAACATTAGCCCAAAAAATAAAATTGTGATCGTCGTTAATTTGTTCATTTCTACTCCAGCTTTCAACAAAAAATACATTATAAAGAAATGCTGAGAGAATTCTCTCTCAGCATCTATATTTTACTACGGTTCTTCGATACTTGTTTTAGTACAAACTTTCGCAGCTTGCTTTTTCCATGGTCTGAATAGTTCTCTACCAGAAAGACCATTACCTTCAGAGAATGTGTATCTTACTCTACAGAAAGTTGGAGTAGTTCCTCTTGGACCAGTTACAGAAGCAGAACCTTTTGCAACATCAGAAAGACCAAGGTCAGCATTAAGAATTAGGTCATCATAAATTCCATTGTCTCCAAAAGTAAGTGCATTTGGAACAGTGTTAAGTGGAAGTGGGTTACCAGCAACTTGGTGCTCACAAACAACTTCAGAATCAACTTTTAAACCAGCAACAGAAGCATAGCTTTCGTAACCAAGCATATCTTGGATAGTTGCTTGAGCTTTTGCAGTCCAGTTAGATCTGATGTCAGAAGAAGCGTAATCAATTTGTGGTCCTCTGAAACATACGTCAAGAACGTACTCTGCACCAAAAGTCTCTGTACCAAGGTTGAAAGTAAGAGCAGTTAATTGCTTATCAAAGTAGTTAGCATTTGTTACTGAACCATTTGCATCAGAGTCGTTAGAAAAGATGTAGTTGTTACTTGTAGAAGCTTTTACAGTTGCTGCTGTAGAAGATCCAATTGTTTCATTATGATCTGTCCAGTTAGCATAGCTCGCTTTTAAGAAGTCAACGTTGTACTGTCCACCGTTTGTTCCTGCACATACACAGTCACAGCTCTCACCATCTTCACAAGCATTTGGGTTACAAGAGTTGTTTGGATTAGTTCTTTCGTAACAAACTTCTTGTCTTGGGTTAGCATGCTTAATACCAGCATTACATGGATAGATTGATGACCCTGAAGAGAAAACAGTGAAATCAAAGCTTACTTCGATTGCTTGCGCAGAAAATGTTGCAGCTAATAAAGCGATTGCAACAAGAGCTTTTTTAAATACATTCATTAAGTACTCCTTATAAAAAAAGCGGTTAAAGATTAAAAATAAAATTTAAAATCTGGTTATTAATTTAATTGTTGGCAGTAAATAGTTTGAATCTGAAACATAGTCAACGAAATTTCAGGGTGCATGAAAAAAAGAATCACTAATAATTTAGTTAAGAAATCTTATATTATGGTTACTTATGTAACCACTCGGAAAGACGCTACAATAAATTAAGTTTCGTCGCTTAGAGTAAAATTCGAAGCTCTTTCAAAGATTTAATTTCATCTCGAATTCTGGCCGCTTCTTCAAAATTCAATGCCTTCGATTCGAACTTCATCTTCTTTGTTAATTCGACAATTTGCTTGTCTATAGACTCACCAGACAAGTTTTTCATCCTCGCCTTTTCCTTCATAGCGTCAGTTTTGCGCCCCTTGGAGCCGCGCAGAGTCTCAATAACGCCACCTGAGACCTCTTTTTTAATAGTGATCGGGGTAATTCCATTGTCTTTATTATAACTTTCTTGAATTTTTCTTCTTCTTTTGGTTTCGCTAATGGCCTTTGTCATACTCTTAGTTTCTTTATAAGCGTATAGAATAGCTTTTCCCTCAGAGTTTCTAGCTGCCCGTCCAATTGTTTGGATGAGCGACCTTTCAGAGCGTAGAAATCCTTCTTTATCTGCATCTAAAATTGCAACTAATGAAACCTCTGGAATATCTAAGCCTTCTCTGAGAAGATTGATTCCGACTAAAACATCGAAGATCCCTAGTCTTAGGTCTCTAATAATTTCCATACGCTCAAGAGTATCTATATCGCTATGTAGGTAGCGAACTTTTATTCCTACACTTTGATAATAGTTTGTTAGCTCTTCTGCTAACTTCTTAGTTAATGTAGTAACTAAAACACGCTCACCTTTTGCCGTACGTTCTTTAACTTGTATTAGAAGGTCATCAACTTGAGTGGTTGCATCTTTAACTTCAATGATTGGATCTAATAGCCCTGTAGGACGAATAACTTGTTCAACATACTCACCATGAGTTTTTTCTAATTCATAATTACCGGGAGTAGCTGAAACATACATCACTTGATCTAGCTTCTGTTCAAATTCTTGAAAGTTGAGTGGCCTATTATCTAAAGCAGAAGGAAGTCTAAAACCAAAGTCTACAAGGTTCTGTTTTCTAGCACGGTCTCCTCTGTACATACCTCCGACTTGAGATACCGTTATATGAGATTCATCAATAATCATTAGAAAATCATTTTTAAAAAAGTCTATTAAAGTTGGAGGAGGATCTCCTTCATTAGACCCTGTAAGATGTCTAGAATAGTTCTCAATACCGGAGCAAAATCCCATTTCTTCAAGCATTTCGAGGTCAAGCATAGTTCGCTGTTCTAAGCGCTGCTTTTCAACTAGCTTTTCTTGTTGTTCTAGCTTTTGTAATGTTTCTCTTAACTCCAGTTTGATTGTCTCTATTGCTTTTTCAAGCTTAAGCTCACTAACAACATAGTGAGACTTCGGATAAACAGTAACCTTATTCAGTGTCTGCAGAACTTTTCCGCGAAGTGGATCTACAATGGAGATACTTTCAATTTCTTCGTCAAAGAACTCTACACGAATGACATCCGAATCTTCTGATGCTGGAAAGATCTCAACTAAATCACCTCTAACTCTAAAACAACCTCTAGAGAAATCAATATCGTTACGCTCATATTGAATTGAAACAAGTTTCTTTAAAAAGTCATCACGATCAATTTCATCACCAACAAAGAGATTAACCTTTTGTGATTCGTACTCATCTGGAGATCCGATACCATATATACAACTTACACTTGCAACAACAATAACATCGTCACGCTCGAGTAAATTCTTAGTTGCACTATGGCGCAACTTATCGATCTCATCATTTACGCTGGAGTCCTTCTCTATGAAAGTATCAGTCCCAGGAACGTAGGCTTCTGGTTGATAATAGTCGTAATAGGAAACAAAGTACTCAACACAATTATCTGGAAAAAACTCTCTAAACTCGGCATATAGTTGAGCGGCTAAAGTCTTATTATGTGCTAGCACAAGAGTCTTTTTGCCGAGATTTTTAATGAGATGGGCCATTGTAAAAGTCTTACCTGATCCCGTGACTCCAAGAAGTGTTTGCTCTTTATGTCCCGCTTGAAACTTTTTAGTTAGTTCCCTAATTGCCTCCGGTTGATCCCCGCAAGGGTTGAACTTAGAAACAAGGTTAAAATCTATTTTTTTATCTTTCATGTATTTAAAATTCGGTTAAAATAATTTATGGAAAAATTTAATCATCAATCACTTAGCTACAAAAAAAGTCAACTTCTCTTAGATCAGCATTGTTTAAATTCTATATCTAAACAAATGAAAACGCCATTCTATCTTTACAGTGTCAAGGCCTTAGAAAATAACTTCAACAATTTTCTAAACTCTGCCAAAGAAAATAATATTTCAAAACCCATCATATGTTATGCATTAAAAGCAAATTCAAACTTAAAGCTTTTAAAGAAATTAAAAAAACTGGGTTGTGGCGCAGATATAGTCTCAGGAGGAGAGCTAAAGCAGGCATTAAAAGCTGGCATCTGCCCTACAAAAATAGTCTTTTCAGGGGTCGGAAAGACTCGAGATGAAATAAGACTAGCGCTGGATTGCCATCAAGAAGGTATATATTCCTTTAATATCGAAAGTATTGAAGAATTAGTCACAGTAGGAGAAATTGCAAAATCATTGGGTAAAAAGGCCCGCGTGGCCTTAAGGTTAAACCCTGAGGTTAACGCTAAAACACATAAGCATATATCAACTGGGGGCCTTGGGCACAAGTTTGGAATACTACGCCAAGATATCGAGAAATGTTTAAAAAGAAAAAGCTTATTTAAGCACGTAAAACTGGTTGGGCTATCAATGCATATCGGCTCACAGTTAACCTGCTTAAAGGCCACTCAAAAGGCCTTAAAAGAGCTCTGTGAGACGGCCCTTCTTGTAAATGAACTAGAGTTTCTAGACGTTGGAGGCGGATTAGGTGTTCCGTATCATCCAGAGCAAGGGGTCTCTCCTATTAATGAATATATGAAGAGAATATCCTCTACTATTGATAAACATTATAATCAAAAAAGACCAGCAGGAGCCGTTATACCAGCAACTGTTTTTGAACCAGGTAGATATATTGTTGCCAATACTGGAGTACTTATAACCGAAGTCATCAGAACCAAGACTTCCGGACCAAATAAATTTATTATAATTGATGCAGGAATGAACGATTTCGTACGCTCTTCACTCTACGATGCCTACCATCATGTGCTACCATTAAAAAAGAATCGCACAAAGAATGAGTATGTAAATATAGTAGGACCAATATGTGAAACAGCTGATAGTTTTGCTAAAAATAGAGCTCTACAAAGAGTAAAAGCACAAGATCTACTATGTGTAGCAGATGTTGGCGCCTATGGGTATAGTATGAGTTCCGTTTACAATATGCGAGAAAAGATTAAAGAGTATGTTCTCGGAACGAATGGAGAAATACTCTAGGCCAATAGTTTATTGACCTAAGCAAAGTAATTATTAATTGTTGATTTAATTTCAACTGTTTCGGTCCCATTAGAAATAGATATTTCTTGTGCAAGTAAATCTCTACACTGCTCTAACATTTTCTTTTCACCAAAACTTAAATTCTTCTTTCCCTTAAGTAAGAAAAGCGCTCTTAAAACTTCTGCAATCTCCACAAGAGAGCCTGTTTTAATTTTAAGCATATATTCTCTATATCTTCTATTCCAAGTCGAGTTATCAATTTCGATATTATGATCTTGTAGCAACTCATAAACGCTATTAATCTCCTCATTATCAACAAGAACTCTAATACCATTTTCTGAATCAGTAGGAACCATTACCGTCATGCCATTAGCAATAACCTTAATAATGTAGAAAAATTGCTTTTCACCGCCAATTTCTCTTTCCTCGATATCACAAATTTGACCTACTCCATGACCAGGGCAAACTGCGTAATCGCCTATTTTAAACATAATAACCTCCAAAATGTAGTCATATTCATTCTAGCTCAACGCATAGCGCCTTACAATTGAGTTTGTAAAAACTACAGGCTTTGTAGACTTTAATACAATTTAAGGATAATGAACAAATATCCAAATAATTTCAAATAGTTACACCATATAGATATTCGCATTGATAGTAAAGAGAGCCTAAGTTATTCATAGAATCGACTAGTGAGAATTGAGACTCTATAAAGATATTCTCTTGTTTAATAAGCTCACTCAGTGTCTCACGCCCTAATTTAAAGGCCTCACGATAGGCGGCAAGCAACCTTTCTCTACTTTTTAGGTGATCCTTCAGAATCTTAAGTCTCAGCTTCTCTTTTTCAAATTGAAGTTTAATATTCTTAGAACGCTCAATTATCTGTCTTGTTCCATACTTTCTCTTATTTAATGATTGCTCAATTAATAAATTGACTGACTTATTATCTGAAAAGGATTTTCCAGATTGAAAGAATGGGATCTTGAGATAAATCCCCAAAGTTCTATTTGAATTATCAAAATCTTTGATATCCCTCCAACTTGCTCCCTCTTTTGAATAAGACCCAATTATTTGCAACTTCGGCCAGTGCACGCTCTGAGTATATTTAGAGTTAATCTCCTCTAACTTATATGAGTTGGAAGTTTCTTCAATTACTTCCCAGCGCAATTTCTTATTAATCTTTTTAGTTAAAATTTTATCTAGTTCATAATGACCTTGAATAGTATCGAGAAGCTTATCTTTATTCATAGGAAGATCTTTTAGAAGTTCTTCAACATAGCTAGAGCTTTTCGATAAGAGAACAGCAAGTTGTTCTTTACTAATAACAAGAAGATTTTCTTCAATAGTCTTTCTCGCCTTTAAAAGGAGTAAATTTGAACGAGCTTCTTCAACATCTATGACTCTTTTAGCTTTTAATCTAAAACCCTCCTGCTGACTATTTAAAATCTCTTTAAAGTGAGTAATTGACTTCACTAAATTTAAAATTTTATATTGCTGAATGTAAATATTCCCTAATGAACTTTTAACTTTCCAATCAATTTGATCTTCGAGATATCCATGAGAGCTAGAAGCAGACTTCTTTTCTAATAAACCTTTTTGAATAGATAGATACTTAGTGCGATCAAATAGAGGAAAGACTAAATCAAGCTCCCATGAGCGTTCTGTTCTTCTATTAGAGTTTAAATAATTAGAAGGTGGTACACCTGTTTGTTCATTCAAGCGCTTCTGCCCTAACGTAAACGACAATTCTGGCAGATGTGAAGCAATTGAAGAATATAAATTGGTTTTAGTTCTCTGAACTTCTAACTTTGAATTTAAAAATTCGGAAGAGGACAATTGATACTGACCTTTTACAATATCAGATATATTCTGAGCGCTATAAATATTTAGAGAAATAAAGAAGGTTAATAAAACCAATCCATAATACATAAGTCATCCTTGACTAAAAAATTACTACGCGACGTTGTTGCTTCCGTCACTATCGTTATAATCGTTATGCTGATCATCACAGCTTTGATCTTCGTGCTTATCATGGCCCTTGCCATGCCCCTTTCCATTATTGTCGTGATCATCTTTATCATGTCCATGAGCATGACCGTTATCAAAACCATGATGGTTACCATTATCAGAATTGTTATTATGGTCAAATACATTTCCATGGTTTGCATTATCATGATCAAAGTTCTGTAAGAAGTTATCAAAGCTATCATCTGTATTTTGAAAGTCTTTCATTCCCTTAAACATATTTGAAAAACGCCCATTACCGGCCACGCAAAACTGTTCAAGCTCAGATTGATCAACAGTGACTTCTATCTCTACAGAAGTACTTGCCATATCTCCATTACTCTCTGTTGCAATTGCCTCAACATTAAGACTAAAGTCTTCTTCATTTTCACCATTAAGATTTAGAGATAATCCTTCAAGTTCAGACTCATTTAGTTGCCAATTACCATCCTCTAGAAGTGTTCCCTTATTCAATGTACTCGTTTCAGGAACCCCACTGATAATAATGCTGAGTGATTCACTGCCGTCTAAATCTGAAAGACTTGAGCTTATATCTAAACTAACCTCCCCTGTTCCTTCCACAGTTATATCTGTTGCTTCCAGATAAGGGGCATCAGCAACTCCCTCAATATGAACAGATAATGGGACTTCACTAATCGTAAGATCAGCTCCACCATTTTTTTCACCGGAAACAATAGATAGACTTAAATCAAAGTCACCAGAAAGGTCTTCATCATTAATCATTTTAAGGTCATTAAGTTTATTGACTGGCACAGTCCAACTTCCATCATCGTTTAAGGTTCCACTACTCAAATAGCTTCCATCAGGTAGATCATCAAAAATAACGGAGCGAATTGACTCTGAGCCATCATTATCATTCATAACAAAATCAAGTTCTAACTTAACGGCCTCTCCTTCTAGGCCAAAAACTTCTTCATTAGATATGGACACATTATCAGAAACTCCATCCACATTTATTGATACTGACCTAGTAAAATTTCTAGTTGCACCATCGTTTTCCGACACAGTATAAACCATTTTCATATTGAAGTTTTTCGAACTATTTTCAGCAGGTGTTATTGAAAGTCCATCAAGTTCATCTGAATTAACAATCCACTTTCCTTTGCCAATTGATTGGCCACTTGAGAAAGTCGCACCATCTGGAACTTTGGAAAATACAATACTATCTATACTTTCTGAGCCATCAGAATCCTTAAAATTGAAGTCAAAGTCTAGATCAATAGCAGTATCCTCACTGCCAGAGAACCTATTACTTTGCAGTCTTACATTATCTACTCTACCTTCAACATCGACATTAAAGCTTTCTCTGACTTCAGTAACTTCGTTGGTCTCAGAATTTGTTGTTCTTGCGACAAGATCAAGTTCAAAGTCTGAGTTATCATTAGCAGGTGCTTTCAATTTTAATGACTTTAAATTATTGGTAGTCACTTCCCATACGCCATCACCCAAATCTCTAGCACCTTTCATCCTAGAGCCTTCAGGAACACCTTCTAAGTAGAGTGTCGTACTCTCATTTCCATCTGTATCTAAAACATCCAAGTCAAACTTTAACTTCATCCACCGATCTTCAACTCCAGAGACATCAGTGGCACTTATTTCAGCACCTTCATTTTCTATAGGTTTATCAATTGTTATATTTAGTGAATCTGTTATAGATACTTGATCATCCCCATCTGTTGCTGTGGCAGTAACTGTATATGTGAAATCACCAAATGATTCTTCAGATGACTGAACGCTAAGGTTGTCAAGCTCCCCCTCTTGAAAAGACCATGTACCATCATTATTATTTATTCCATTATTGAAAATATGACCTTGAGGTACTCCTGAAATAGTAACGGTTAGATTCTCACTGCCATCGAGATCTGTCAGACTTGCCATAATATCGATATCGATACTTTCTGTGGCCTTTCCCTGGGCATCATCCACTATTAAAATTGGAGTATCAGCAACAGGATCAACTATGACATCAATGGACTTGAGATTTGTATCAGATGAAAGACCATCTTCAGCAACAGCAGAGATATTGAGAGTAAAATCTGAATCATCATTTGCATTTGGTGTAATTGTAAGTCCATTAAGATCATCTGCACTTAAAACCCATTGTCCATTCTCATTTCGAGTCCCATTATTTAAGAATGCACCTTCTGGAACATTTTCGATAATAATAGATAGAGACTCACTACCATCTAAATCAATCAGGGATGCTTCAATATTTAAAGCAATTGCAGTATCTTCAAGTCCTGAAGCATTTTCAACAGAGAGGTTGGCACCATCAGAGACACCATGTAAATCAACATTTAGATCATAATTTTCTGAGACATATTGGTCTCCATCATTTTCTGTAACGACTGCACTAATTTTAAGGGTAAAATCATCACTACTATTTGCTGGCCCTTTAATACAAAGAACTTCGGCCTGTGCTTCGGTAAAAGTCCAGCTTCCATCATCATTACGAATACCAGCAGGTGAAAATTGCGCCCCATCTGGAACATTTGTAATGGTAAATGAAAGTGTTTCACTGCCATCAGTATCAACTAAATCACCTTTAATATCTAGTTGAATCCAAGTATCTTCATTACCTGCAGCGTTTTCAACTCTTACAACTGGAGCATCGGCCACACCTGTAATATCAATATCTAAATCAACAGTGGTCGTTTTTGAATCTCCCGAATCAAGCTCAGTTGTTGTAGCACTCACCTGAAGCTGAATATCAGTGCTATCATTTGGTGCAGGTGTGATTGTTAATCCATCTAGTTCATCACCAGTTAAAGTCCAAGTTCCATCATCGTTTCGTGAACCATTTGAAAGAGTCGCTTCACTTGGAACACCACTGATGATAACTTCCAATGTCTCACTGCCATCTTGATCAATAGCAACTGCATCAATATTTAAAGCAATGGCCGTATCTTCAAGTCCTGAAGCATTTTCAACGAAGAGGTTGGCACCATCAACGACACTATTTACATCAAGAGCAAAGCTCTTAATAACTTTAGAGGAATCACCGTTAGAACTTTCCGTTGAAATTGCAACGAGATTTAGCTCTGTTTGTCCACTATAGTTCTCAGGAGGTAAGAGCATGATACTATCTAAATCAGAACTAGCAATCTCCCAAGAGCCATCCCCTAGATAAACTCCTTTAGTTAGAATACTTCCATTTGGAACATTTTCCAAAAGTAACGTTAGAGACTCAGAACCATCATTATCATTTAAAGAAGCAGACAAGTCTAAATTTATCCATCCATCTTCATCACCAGTAATATTTCGTACATTCACTGTTGGGGAATCAGCAACAGCAACAACATCAAAGTGTATTGAAGAATAAGTAACTGAAGTATCCCCAGAAGACAATTCCGTATTAATTGTTTGTAAAGTTAAATCTATATTTCCTGAGAAGTTCTGCGCAGGTGTAAAAACTAATGAATTAATTTCCTCAGCAGAAAAAGACCAGCTACCAGAATCTAACTTAGTCCCTACATTAAATGTAGATCCTTGAGGGATATCCTTGATTATATATGTCTGAACTTCAGAACCATCATTATCAATAATATTAATATTAAAATTTAATCTTACACTTCCATCTTCTAAAAGTGATAAGTCTATATCATCAACTATAACTTTTTCTGCTAATTGATCATCAACTGGGCCATTAGGAGCATTGCCACCAGTTGATATCGAATCCGCTGTATTATCTAAATTAGTACTAGTACTTTGCCGTTGATCTGGAGCTGCCTTTTGCCTAAGGCCTATATTATCATCAGCAGATGAAAACTCATCAAAAAGACTCAACTCTTCCCTTGGAAGTAAATTTTCTATGTCTGAATTATTTTCATATACTTGATTTATAAGAAGTTCACGTTGATCTTGATTTAAACTCAAAAGAAAACTTCTTTGTTGATCAGTCAAAGGAGCATTATCAAGGCCAGCGATTTCGTTAAAAATATAACTTTCAAGCTCAGACTCTATTTCGTTAGAACTAATTGAATTTTGAATGGCCGAATCCTGCGAAGTAAAACCACTCTGTTTTTTTGCAATATCAGAACCAACATTAAAATTTGATATTCCTCCAACATCATCAATAACACCGGAGCTTTTTCCAAAAATATTAGATGGAGCACTATTATCTAATGGTGATATTGAAGTATCAGAAGAATTAAACTCAAGTTCATCAAGAGTCAGCTCTTTTGTTTTAAGTAGTTCCTCATCTTTTGCCATATATATCACCTAATTAAGTTTTTTTAATAATATCAAGTAAGTTGTTATGAAGTATGAATCTAGAGATATATAAACACCTAAATTCTCGTTCAATTGTTAAAATATATTAACAATTTCATATTTTAGTACCTGAGTTTCTCATTACTGCAGTGACCTGATTTCCTTTCTTATTAAAAGTAATTTCATCAAAACAGACTTGGGTAGCATAAGCAATTCCTCGCCCACTAGAAGAGTTCGAACTTGCAGGATCTAATGTTAAGTAATTCTCCCAAGCAAAACCCTCCCCAGGATCATCAATTGTAATTTTTGTTGTATCCCCTTCTCTTGAGACAGACACATTAACTTCTAAGGGGGTTGAATTTTCTGACTGTTCAAGAAAGTCGTTATACTTATTTTGATCTACGAGTTTACTTTTACCACTACCAAGCTTATATAAACCATGCTCCACAGAGTTAAGTAGTAACTCATAAATTCCACGAAATGCGCTAGGAGCATCATCAAATAAAAAAGAAAGTGAAAAGGATAAATCTAAAACATTACGATGAGACTTTATCTTCGCTTGTGCATTTGTAAAATACGATAAACCACTTCTAAATGATGAGTAATACTTATGTCCACTCCTAATATTGTCGATGTGATTAAATGCTCTATTTACGACCGTTAAGAAACTTTTCTTACGTAAAGGCTTTATTAAATAATAAAAAGCGCCTGCTTGAATTCCTTGGGAGACCTGATCATCTTTAGCAGAGGAAGTAGACATAACAATAGGCGTTTGTATATTTTTATTACTAAGTCTAACTTTCTTCAATAGCTCAATACCATCGAGACCAGGAAGAACACGATCGACAATGACAAGGTCTAAATTATCGTGCTGTTCTAAAATTGTTTCAAGTCCCTCACTTCCATCATTGACATGAATAATTTCTACGAGTTCATTTTTTAAAATACTTCTAATTAGCTCAACAATTTCGTCATCATCTTCAATTAATAAAATCTTTCTCATCACTTCTCCGTAAATGCAGTCGCTAAAGAGTTATGTATTGGTTTCAATAAATATTGCAGAATTGTCTTCTCCCCTACGAAGATTGATCCCTCGACAGTCATTCCGGGTTGAACGATATTTACATGAGGGTTTGTTCCGACATACTTTTTCAACAATTTCATCTTTACCTGATAATGAATTCCAAATTTATCATCATCGAAAGAAGATGCAGATACAGAACTTACAAGAGTATCAACAGATCCAAAGCGAGAAAAATCGAAAGCAGATATTTTAACTAGTCCTTTCGAACCAACACTAACATGGCCAATATCTTTTGGAGAAACCTTCAACTGCACTTCTAGTGGTGTATTACTTGGGACAATCTCTAAAATAGTACGGCCAGGAACAACAACAGAACCTAAAGTACTGGCCTGACTTCCTTTTACATGTCCAGACACGGGACTTCTGATATACAGTCTTTCAATAAGAGCACTGAGTTTACTGATATTCTTACTATTTTCACTTTCATCACGTCTTAGTTGATCTAACTTTTGTAGCATCTCTTCCCTAGTAGATAACTCTAAGGACGAAAGTCTAGAGCGAAATTCTTCAGCAGAGTTCTCGGCCTGTACAAGTTCAGTTTTTAGATCAGAGTATCTTCCCCAATGATTTAACTTTTCCTTTTTGGCAGATAAATAATCTGATTTAGAAACAAGTCTCTTTTTATAAAGGCTTTCCAGATGAAGATAATATTCTTTAGAGACTCTATAGGACTTTAAAGTATTTTCCTGCTTATTTCTTAAAACATTAATAAAGTCGTTCTTTTGCTCAAGCTGCTTTCTTAGTACATTTACTTCGTCAAGATAGCTCTTTCTCATAGCACTGAATAAGCTCTCTTGTTCTTTGATCTTTTCTTCATCAAAGGATGAAAGTTTTCTAAAATTAGGCTCTCTATTCCCAAGAAAAGAACTAATTCGTTCAATATCCATAGATATAGATGCTGCATTATGGTTGAACCTATCAAGATCAGCATAAGCTGAGTTATTCATCAATACGATTAAAACTTGACCTTCTTTAACCCTATCTCCATCACGAACAAGAATTTCTTTAATTATTCCACCTTCAAGATGTTGGACTTTCTTAATCTCACCAACTGGAACAACTCGTCCCTCTGCCCTAACGACCTCCTTAACATCAGTGAGTCCTGCCCACATCAAAAGAATAAAGAAGCCAAGGCAAATTATGTAAATCGAAAAGCTAATAATAAATGGTGGAGAGCTTTCTTTGAGTAGATTAGACTTTGAAAGAGACTTGAGTTGCTCGTCTCGACTACTTTTTGTAAAGAACTCAAAAAATATAGACTCAAAGTATTTAATAACTTTCTTCTTCATATTAGACTTATCCCATTTTTCTTTAATGCCTTTATAAGATCTTTTGGTGGACCTGCTACCGCTTGGCCTGCACCTAGCAAGGCTATGAACATATCTGACTTACTAATTAAATCATTTCTATTAGTAACAAGAACAATCGTCACTTTCCCTCTATTCTTATCAATAATACGAGTAAGATCATCAATACAATCTGACGAAAATAAAGAGTTATCAAGTTGGTCTAATAGAATAATCTTAGATTTTTTTAGTAACTCTCTAGCTAAACAAATTTGGTACTTGAGCGACATTGGTAAGGATGAGTCATTTGCAGAAAGTTGAAAATCAAGCCCCTTATCAAACTTAGAGATATTCTTCCAAGCTCCAGATTCAACCAAGCATTGAATAATGTCTTTATCAGTGGCACTAGGATTAATAACCTTGAGATTTTCTCTTAATGTACCTTCAAATATTTTATACTCTT
Source organism: Halobacteriovorax sp. HLS (assembly GCF_004006665.1). NCBI lineage: Bacteria > Pseudomonadati > Bdellovibrionota > Bacteriovoracia > Bacteriovoracales > Halobacteriovoraceae > Halobacteriovorax > Halobacteriovorax sp. HLS. Next base: position 76,720 of record NZ_QOCL01000012.1, on the reverse strand, counting down.
CCCCTATATAACCAATAGATCTTCGTAGTAAAACTTCATTCATTTGCTTTTGATTAATACCACCAATCGAAATGCTCCCCATCTGAGCAATATAGACGGAATTGATAAGTTTTAAGACAGATGTCTTTCCACTGCCACTGGCACCACTTAGCGTGACAAAGTCACCAGATTTCACCTCCATAGTAAAACCACTAAGAATTGAATCTTTACTACCTTGAAATTTAAGACCAACATTTTTAAAACTTATAGATCCGTCATTAGGAGTATGTGCAATTTGAACCATGGTAGGATCAGATTCAGTTTCATAAGTCAGTATCTTATGAATTCGTTTCATCGTATTATTCATTTCAAAAAAGCGACCTGATGTTGTGGCAAAGGATTGTAAAGGAGAGATCACTCGCCAAATAAGCATCATTGTACCTATTAGCCCTCCAATAGTGAGAACCTCTTCCCATACGAGTGTAACTCCAAGGACAAGAGTAACTAGTCCAGCAAGCATTGAGAGGAAATAACAAATATTTTCGATATTAGATACAAATAACGAAGTTTTGAATTTATAAAAAGAGGAATTTCCAGAAATATTCTCTAACCTCAATGACCAAATATCACTTAGGCCAGACTTTCTTAGGTTCTTTACTTGATAAATAATCTCCTCAATTATATCAGTTCTCTTGCTATTAAAATTTCCACCTTGCTCGTTGATAAATACTTGTTTCTCTCTTACAAAGAAAATAAGTATCGTATAAATAAATATAAGTCCTATAGGCACTAAGACTAATCGACCTGCAAGAATCCAAATCACTAATAAGTACAATATAATTGCAGGTATATCTAACAACATTTGACCTGGAGGAGAAACTATAAATTCTTTTATAGATTCAAATAGATTTGTTCTATTAACGTGAGTAGAAGTTTTAGAACCTTCTAAATGTAAATAGGGAAAATGGATAAGTTTCGAATATAAGGCCTTCGAAATTTGAAAATCCATACGAACAGCAATCCAACACAGAACCTTCAATCTTAAATATCTAAAAATAGCCTCAAATACTACAGATAGAAATAATCCTAGAATAATTCCTTTCAAGGTCAAGAGATCTTTAGACCCAACAACCTTGTCATAGATAACCATAACAAAAATTGGAGTTGTTATCGTCGATAAATTTATAAAGAAAGTATAGAGTATAACTAAGTACCATTTATACTCATGTCGAAATATTATATGATTCATCCATCGAGGAAAGAATTTTTCGTTAGTCAAAGAGTCAGCACTAGCTTGTTCACTATCTTTATCTTCACTGAATAGCAATATTCTTCCATAAGTATTACGACTAGCTGGTAAATCGATAATGTCTTGAATTTTACTATCAAAAACCTTCCACTTGTCTTTCCTTTTTTCTATAATAACAAGAGGACGATTCTCATCATCATGAGGAATAAACAATGCTGGAACTTGCTTTCCTTCAAAATAGAAAAGATCTACTTCAAACTCAGAGACACTATATCCTAAATCAAAGAATAAATTTATAATCTGAACATCACTAAGATTTTGATGCTCACGAGGTAATAAATCGATTAACAATCGTTTGTCACCTCTCCAACCTAAATAGAAGAGTAAAGGACTAATACAATTAGAATAACTACTACAAACAACTTCCTCGTCATCAACACCAAGAAAACTGAAAAAGTCACTCCCGTAACGGAAATAATTAAATAATGTGCTCATAATAATCCGTTATCTTAGAAGGAAATTTGTTAATAGGTACAAATTTGCGTTTAGTCTTAACAATCTCCCACTTGCCATCATCAAGAATATTCACAGTGATATTTGATAAGAAAGTGAAGTTATGATCATCACTAAATATAAAAATACAGTTGTCTGTACTTTTCTTACCAAGTATTGAAAACAACTTATTGTAACCTGTACGATCTAGACCGATATCGGCATTATCAAAAACTAGAATTTTTGCGTGAGAAGCAAGGGCCCTTGAAAGCATGACTTTCTGCTTTATCCCAGGACTAATGGGATCACATCCCAGGCTCTCAAGCTTGGTTGCATATCCCATTGGCAATGTAGAGATTAAATCGTCTAATCCTAACTGAGTACAACTATCCAATGCAAGGTCTTTACTAATTGACCCAAAGGCAGAAACATTTTCAAGGATTGATCCCTTAAACAATGAATTATTTGCAGACAAATATGAGATATGCTCTTTGTGAAAAGCATTTTCTACATTATATGGATTAGTTTGGTCAATTAGTACTTCGCCTGAGTCAACTTCACTAATTCCCAGTAAAACATCACAAATTCGTGAAGAAGTTATATTATTAGAACACTTAAAGTAAACAATATCTCCAACATCGAAAAAACTACTAAAATTCTTCAACAATGGCCTATCATTGAACTCGAGATCTACATTTTTAAATTCCACATTTCCCAGAATAGGAATATTCTCATATCTTTTTCGCTTAACTGTTCTCAAGTTATTTATATCTTTTAAGTTTTTAAAAGATACATTTAACCCTTGGAATCTAGTCCACAGACCTAGTATTTTTTGAACTGGTTGCATAATTCTTCCAGAAAGTATTGTACAAGCTGCAAGACCACCGACACCTAATTCTCCATGGATAATTTTATAGGCACCAAATCCTAAGACTCCCATAGTCATTAATTGACTAAAGACAAAACCAAAATTGAAGGCAAGACCATTGAAAAAGAGTGCCTGATAGCTAGAGCTTAAATTATCAACTAAAAGGTACTCATGCTTCTTTTTAAATTCACTCTCTAGGCCACTACATTTAATTGCTTCGATTGTGTCAAAGGACTCAAGGATATTCTTAAATATCTTTGTCTCTCTTATCGACTTTTCCTTCATCTCTATACGAATTTTCTTTCCCATCAAAATAGCAAGATAAGTAATTAATAGAAAAAAGAAAATTGGAATTATAACAAGGGACTCACCAATAAGATAAATAACAAACAAAAATACAAAGATAAATGGAAAATCAACAATTGTAGTCAAAGCTTGTCCGCTAAAAAATGTTCTTAGCTTAGATATTTCATTAAACTTATTTTGAATTTCTTTACTACCGTAAGATTCAAACTCTTCAAGGTCGCAGTGAATTATTTTATTCATAGAGTCTACAGTTGAGTTATGCTCAAAAACACTACCTCCCCAAGCTGTCAGGTACGATCGCAGGTATTTTAAAAAGAACTCTAAACATAGTATTAGGACCATTAATAAGGTTAATGATTGTAAGGTACCTACTCCATGATACGGTAGGATTCGATCATAGGCCTGTAGCATTGTAAGAGGTAATGCTAGTGCGGAAAAGTTTATGGCCATTGAAGACAACCATAATGGAGTCAGGCTTTTCTGTGACTTTCTAAGAGTTCTATAAACTTCATGAACTTCTTTTAAAAATTTTTTATAGACTTTCTTTACTTTTATTAACATAAATCAATTATAAAGAACGCCTAATAAAACTCACTTCAAGATTAGCTTAACAAATTCAAGCAACTTTTTCCCTACTGCCCTTCTTACAATACTTTATCAGGATATTTTTTAAATCGGCCTTCTTAATTGGTTTACTGATGAAGTCAACCATGCCGACTTCGAGACATTTATTTAAATACTTGTCCTTTTCATTACCACTTAGAGCAATTATTGGAGGGAGATTCTCACCAAACTTATCAACTAATACTCTAGTAGCTTCTAGGCCATCTACTTCCGGCATCATCATATCAACAAAGATTAAGTCGTAGTAATTTGGTTTATATTCATCAATAAGCTCTCTACCATTTTCTACAATAGTCACATCTTGGTTTAGTTTGCTCAAAAGGCCATAGATAACCTTTTGATTAATCTTCTCGTCTTCAGCAACCAAAATTTTATAATGTTCTAAATTTACGCTAGTGGTATTTGCTGACTTTGCCTTAGAAACAGAGTTATCAATTTGAACCTGCAACTCTATTTGCATACAAGTTCCACCTTGATCACTCTTTCTGACAAGTAGATCACCACCCATAAGTTTCATCATTTCATAACAAATAGCTAGCCCTAAACCTGTGTGGTTATCTACTTCACTATTATTATTCACATTACTATTATGGACTAGTTTTTCAACTTCATATTCATCTAATCCCTTACCTGAATCACTTATGATAATAGATAATTTCCCATGTCCTTCACCCATCTTATTAAAATCAATCGTTACTTTTATGGAACCTTGATCAGTAAACTTTATAGCGTTATCAATAAGGTTCTCACAAACCATTCTAATCTTGTCGTAATCTAAGAATACTTTTTCAGGGAAATCTGAACTAGATTTAACGATGAACTTTAATCCTTTCTGTGACGCCTTTATTCTCCATGGACTTAACAACTGTTCACTCTTTTTAAGAAAGTCAGTTGTTTTAAAATTAACTTTAGCCTCTGCTGACTTCAACCTTGAGTACTCTACGAGATCGTGTAACAATCTTGATAGATAGTTAGATGAGTATTCGATTCCATCGATATATTGAGATTGCTCTTCACTTAGCTCTGTTCCTTTTAATAATGACATCATCCCTAAAATTCCATTCATTGGATTCTTAACTCTATGACTGAAGGAGCTAAAAATAGTTGTCATCTCATTAACACTTGTTGCCGAGGTACTCGATTTCATTTGATTATGAGTTCGAGCTGACTTTAGCCTCATCAGTACATAGAATATAAGTAGTGAAAAAGCAGCATTCAAAGCTATGCTTATCTTCAATATTGAAGTAAGACCTTTTCCAAGAACAACTTCATATTTATTGTAAAGTAGAGCTATATCATCTAAATTGCTCTCAATAGGCGTATCTAGTAATTGATTAAGCGAAGATAGGACATTTCTTCTATGTTTTGTATATTGGTCAATATGATCAATTGTAATCAAGAGCTTTTTATATTCTACTGAGTCTAGTTCTTTAGCGTTCATTCTAATTTGCTCTTTAAATTTTTCTATTGTTGTTATTGACTCCACTTTTGAATATAGAACGACTCTAATCAATCTTACGAGTTCTAAATTCACTTCTAGGTCTTTTAACAATATTTTAGTTAAGTATGTTTCACTAACTCGCATATTAGAGATATTAGTTTTAAATAAGCTCACTCCTTCTTTAAAATCTTTTAAACTTTCCTCTAACATAGTCATTTGATCGTAAAGACCTGCATGTGTTGACTCATTCGCAATTAAATTTAGCAATTCATTAATCTTAGAATCAAATTTCTTTTGTAAGATTGAAATGTCATCGAAGTTATTTTTTTCTAAGTACATAATTGCTAAAGATTCATTCTTAAGTTTAGATATACTCAAGCGAGACTCATTTGCTAAGAAATTAAGTCGATCCGAATTATGATCACTGGCCTTAAGTCTAAAAACGAAAATATTTCCTATGACAAAGAAAATCGAAATAAGTAATAGTATTTTCTTATATTTACTTTTCATGATCTACCTTCTTCTTTGAACTTAGAGTTCTTAAGAAAATTATAATGGCATTTATATCTTTGTCTGATGGTTCTATTCCATTATGCGCCTTTATCTTGAGGGCTATAGCTTCATAAAGACTATCAATATTTCCAAAGTAGAAATAAGGAGATGTATATTCAATATTACGTAGTGACGGAACTTTAAAGAGGTACTTATCCTCTTCCTTTCTGGTGGCATTATAACGTCCGTATTCATGGTTTTTTATAACCTTAGAGCGAGAGTCCAGATATTCCATAAATACACCTCTCGAAGAAAAATTATTCGCACCAAGATTAACTCCATTGTGACAGTGGATACATCCCAACTCTTTAAATCTACTTAGTCCATTGAGCTCTTCTTTACTTAGCTTAACCTTATCAATTAGGTGCTCATCAAACTTAGACCTCCCCAGATCTAGAGACATAAGAAATCCTTCTAACACGTGCAAAACTAACTCTTTTGTAATTTTCTGTCCGTAGATATTTCTAAAAGATTCTTCGTAAGACTGATTACTTTTCATTTTATCTAGAAATTCTTCCCAAGTTGAATTCATTCGCTGATAGTTTTCTATCTCAGATGAAATCGCCCCTGATAAAGTTGTTTCACGACCATCGGTAAAGAAATAATTAGTTTGTGATAAATGGTATATCGAAGGAGTATTGATATAATTCTCACTCGAGTTTGGACCTTTGGAAAACCTCTTTCCATCAACACCATAATTAGATAAATCGTGACAACTATTACATGAAATAGACTTATCACTCGACAAAGATCGGTCTTCAAAGATTTTCTTTCCTAATAAGTACTCTGTGGCCGGAATAAAGGCCACTTCCTCTTTTACAGTAAAAGAGTTATCGCCTATGGCGTGTCCTATAAGAAGTATTAAGAATATAGTAATCATTACTTATATATTCGGAATCTTAAATAAAATTAGAGAGGCGAAGCGATTAAAATATGTTTTTCTTGAGGTTGAAACTTGAGTTTTTTACGTGGTGAAATAAAAAAAGGTGCTATAAATAGCACCTTTTATATAACTATATAAATCTTGAGACTAGAATCTAGTTAAAACTTCGTTCTTGTCAAAGAAGTAATTAATTTCTCTGTCAGCAGAAGCTTGAGAATCTGAACCGTGAACAGCATTTTCACCAATAGACTTAGCATATAGCTTTCTAAGAGTTCCTTCTGCTGCTTCAGCTGGGTTTGTTGCACCCATGATTTCTCTATTCTTATCAACTGCACCTTCACCTTCAAGTGCCATAATCATAACAGGCGCTGAAGTCATGAAAGAAACAAGCTCACCAAAGAATGGTCTATCTTTGTGCTCGATATAGAAACCTTCCGCTTTTTCTTTTGAAAGGTGAACTAATTTTGCAGCAGCAATTCTTAGCCCTTCTCTTTCGAATTTATTAATAATATTACCGATGTTGTTATCTAAAACAGCATTTGGCTTAACAATACTTAGTGTTCTTTCCATTTTTATGTCTCCTTAAAAACAAATTATTTCTTACCTAAAACTTCTTCCATTTTGTGCCCAAGTTCAGCAGGTGATCTAGCAATAGTCACACCACATTCCTCAAGAATTCTGAACTTCGCTTCTGCAGTGTCATCTCCACCAGAGATAATTGCACCAGCGTGTCCCATTCTCTTACCAGCAGGAGCAGAAGCACCAGCGATAAAGCTCACAACAGGTTTTGTCATATTTTTTTGAATCCATCTAGCTGCATCAGTCTCTGCACTACCACCGATCTCGCCGATCATAATTACTGCTTCAGTATCTGCATCTTTTTCAAATAATTTTAAAACGTCGATAAAGTCAGTTCCATTAACAGGATCTCCACCAATACCTACACAAGTTGATTGACCAATATCTCTTTGAGTTAATTGGAAAACAGCTTCATAAGTCAACGTCCCTGATCTAGAAACTACACCAACTTTTCCAGGCATATGAATATGTCCTGGCATAATTCCAATCTTACACTCACCTGGAGTAATAAGACCTGGACAGTTAGGACCAATTAATCTTGTATTCGACTCTTTAAGTGCCGCTTTAACTTTTACCATATCAATAATTGGAATACCTTCTGTAATCGCAATTACAAGGGGCATTCCAGCATCGATACATTCTAGAATTGAATCCGCAGCAAATGGAGGTGGAACCATAATCATTGCAGCATTGGCTTCAGTCTTATCAACAGCTTCTTTAACTGTATTAAATACAGGGAAACCTTCGTGAACCGTCCCACCCTTACCTGGAGTTACACCACCAACAAAGTTAGTACCATAATCTCTAGATTGAAGAGAGTGAAAAGTTCCTTGCTTACCTGTAAAACCAACAGTGATTAGTTTTGTATCTCTATTAATTAGAATGGCCATTACGCATCCCCTTTAGTTGCTTCAACAACTTTCTTCGCAGCATCTGCAAGATCGTCAGCGGCAATAATAGTTAAATCAGATTCATTAAGAATTTTCTTTCCAAGTGCTACGTTTGTACCTTCAAGTCTTACAACTAGAGGAACTGAAACACCAAGTGACTTAGCTGCGGCACAAACACCTTCAGCAATAATGTCACACTTCATAATCCCACCAAAGATATTTACAAGAATAGCTTTAACGTTCTTATCTGAAAGGATAATTGAAAATGCTTTTTCAACAGTTTCTTTAGTTGCTCCACCACCTACATCAAGGAAGTTCGCTGGCTCTCCACCATGAAGCTTAATAATATCCATTGTACCCATCGCAAGACCAGCACCGTTTACTAGACAACCAATATTTCCATCTAGAGAAATATAAGAAAGTCCGTATTTAGCAGCATCAAGTTCTTCAACAGATTCTTCTGTAGGATCTCTCATTGCTTCAATTTCTGGATGTCTAAAAAGAGCATTATCGTCAAAGTTTAACTTTGCATCTAAAGCGATAATCTCACCGGCCTTAGTTTTAACCATTGGGTTAATTTCGGCTATAGTACAATCAGTAGCGATATATAACTCATAAAGACCTTTAAAGAATTTTGTAGCTTCTTTAACAAGGTCTTTATCTTTAATACCGATTCCGTAAGCAAGCTTTCTTCCGATAAAAGGAGTAAAACCAGCAGCTGGATCAACAGCAACTTTGATTATTTTTTCAGGAGTTTCTTCTGCAACTTTTTCAATTTCTACACCACCTTCACTAGATGCCATAAAAGTTACTTTTCCAGTCGCTCTATCAAGAACAATACCTGCATAGTACTCATGCTCTATTTCACAACCTTCTTCAACTAAAAGCGTAAGAACTTTCTTACCTTCTGGTCCTGTTTGGTGTGTAACTAGCGTCTTACCTAGAATGTCGTCGGCATGGGCCTTAACTTCATCCATATTCTTGGCAAGCTTAACGCCTCCAGCTTTTCCTCTACCACCGGCGTGAATTTGAGCCTTTACTACCCAAACATTTCCACCAAGTTTCTCTGCACCTGCAACCGCTTCATCTACAGACTTAGCAACCTGACCACCGAGAACTTTTATTCCAAATTTCTTCATCAGCTCTTTGGCCTGGTACTCATGTACGTTCATGAATCTCTCCTGAGTTTGTTTTAAAATTGTACCCATAATAAAGGCGATGGTCGCATCATACTAGGAGCAACGCTTCATAACAGATTGATTTTTTAGGTTATTAGGGTCAAAATCATTGTTTAAGCGATAGATTACATAAAAAAGGTTGAATTATGCAAAGCAATAGAGAGTATTTCTGTTTAGAACCCGCCTATTTTCGTCTGGATGGAGGAGCCATGTATGGAATCATTCCAAAGCCATTGTGGAACAAGGTTCATCCAAGCGATGAACTCAATAGAATCGATCTTGCTCTTAGATTACTTGTCATTAAAGACCAGGATCGAGTAATTCTGATTGATACTGGAATTGGTGATTACAACGGAGATAAATTCAATTCACGCTTTGATGTAAGAACAGAGAACTCTCCTCTCGAAAAATCTTTAGCAAAAATTAATTTAACGACAGACGATATTACCGACTTGATTCTTAGCCATCTACATTTCGATCATATTGGTGGTATAGCTCAAATGGAAGATAGTAAACTGGTTCCAATTTTTAAAAACGCCCGTTGTCACATTCATAAACAACACTACGATTATGCTCTGTCCCCTAGCCTTAGAGATGCGGGATCATTTCATACCCATAACTTCGGCCCTATTTTAGATTGGTATGTAGAACAAGGAAAAATGGTTTGGCACACAGGAGAAGAAGGTACTATCTTCAATGATGGAAATAAGCTCTCTTTTAAATGCTCTCATGGACATACTCCATTCTTAATGCATCCTTATGACGATAACTTTATCTACCTAGCGGACTTAATCCCTACTTCAAATCATATTCATATTCCATGGGTAATGGGTTACGATATCAACCCGGGTGTAACTACAACAGATAAAGTGACTTTTTTAGAATTTATTGAAGAAAATAATCTCACAATTATTTATGAGCACGATCCTATCTATTGGGGAAGCAAAACCTTAAAGGGAACAAAAGGAATCGAGGTCAAAGACTTAAGTAAAGCTCCAAAAGAACTTGCTTATAAATTAGAGTTTTAAAGAGTGAATAAGCTTATTAGTTTCTTTCGCCTTAGTTGCAGCTTCTTCAGATAAGTACTTAGACCTTTTTTTGAATAACTTTAGAAGCCTTTCTCTATTTTTTCTCCTAAGCCTCTTAAGCTTTCGAGTCATAGTAACCATATCACTGGCCATCTCACCGATCTTTTTTCCATGCTCTAGAACTTCTTCATAACTCGAAGAGATACTTGCATTTTTAAATTCGTACTCCTTAAACAAGCTATGAGTATCTAAAATAACACTTTGTAAAATTGGCCCCGCTTCTTTAGCATAGAGAAGCTCGAAAGATTCAATATCTTTTCCTCGACGAATGGCCGTTAATACCTCTTCATAGATCTTATAAATTCTTAAACTCATTTGAGAAAAAGTTCTATATTTTTCTAATTGGTCTTTGTATGGAATTTTCTTATTCTCAAGTTCTTTAGCAAAGTAAGTTTTAAGTCTATAGTCAAACTCTTCACGAGTTCCTTCGAAAATAAAATCCTTACCACGATACTTATATGTTTTGCTAACATCAATAAAAGATAGCTTTAGTTTATGATGAAGAAACTTACTCAATCTCTGAGAGATACCTACTGGGATAGTATTTAATTTTATATAATACTCTCCAGGTAGAAACTTTTCTCCCTTAATAAGGCTTAGCTTAGAAAAAGTTGCCACTCCACCTTTGACCACAGAGTTAGCAGTAACAACAACCTCTCCGTTACCAATCACTTTCTTCTCTACAGAACTTAGAGTCAGATAAACTTTAGCTTCATGAGGAAGATTGGTGGCAAGAAATAACTTCTTATTATCTTTAGAGACAAAAATCTTAGCTTGAAAGTTTTCAGAAAAGTCCTGTTTGCGAATATCATATACTTTTTCGACCTGCGACGGCAGTAGACCTTCAAAGTCTATTTTAGCATCAAACGTACTTCTTAAGTAAAGGAAGCTAGAGCTTAAAACGACGAAGCAAACTATGGCTGCGGCCCAAGTCTTAATCTTATTATTAAGAAGAGCTTTTTTAGAACTCTTAAGATCTTCCCAATCGATTCCTTCAGGGCCCTGATCAATATCTTCCCGCGACTCATCTTCATCAACGATATTGACTTCATTAGCAGCTTCACTTGAGCTTACAACTGGTTTTTCTAGAACTTCCTGCTCTACCTCAATAGTAGAAACCTCTTCTACAGGTGTTAAGCTTTTATCTTCAATAACTTCTTTAACAGACTCTTCTGCAGAAATAAGCTCTTCAAGTTTCTCACTATCTTCAACGTGCTCTTCGTACCCAACTTCAGGAATTTCATCAACTTCAGGAATTTCTGGTAATTCCGGTAAATCAGGAAGGTCGATTAAGTCAATTGATTCGGCCTTATCAACTTCGCTTACTAGCTCTTCGATAATGTCATCATTTTCTTCAGGAACTGGCACAGGGATATTACTAACTTCTTGCTCTAAGTCCTCACTAATTGGCAATGGCGGGAGTTCAGGAAGCTCAGGCAATTCAAGATCTTCTGAAACAATTTCCTCTTCTTCTATAGAGAACTCGCTATAATGCTCAAGAGGATACCAGTCATCAATACCTTCACGCCAAAGTGGAGCGTGAGGACTAATTTTCCTTTGTTCAAGCATATCTCGAATTTCAGAAGTAGAAAATGGGCCAAGATGATGATCTTCTTGGAATATAAACCATGTTTTTTCCATATCTTATATATGTTAGCCTCGTGCAACGATTTGCTCAAGCAATTGATTTAATTATTTTTCATAACTAGCTTTGCCATAAAACTTTACTTCATCTAGTATTGGCCCCATGAAAAATGAAAAAGACATCTTTACAAAAATTGAATCGCAACTTGCCTCTAGATCGGCCGATAGAATTCATGTAAAAAATGATCAATGTAATAAGAATTTGATCCTTTTGAGTGAGTGTGACTACGGCGTAATTAGAAATGGAGGAAGAAGAGGATCAAACTATGGCCCTAAGTCGATTCTTGCGAACCTAAGAAAAATGTGTGCTCACAAAGTAAATACAATTTCAGTTGAAAGTATCAGAAGTAAAACTTGTGAAGAGAACTTTAACGCACAGCAACTAGAAGATACTCAGAAAATATCTCAGGCCTTGCAATCATTTAGCTCTAAAAATATTTGGCATCTTGGAGGAGGTCATGATCATATCTACCCTCTTCTTAAATCGATAGAAAAGGACAATGATAAAATATGTATCATTAATATTGATGCACATTTAGATACAAGAATTGATGAGCTCTATCACTCTGGAACTCCTTTTAGACAATTTAGTAACGAGACTAATTGCGAAGTTATTCTCTATCAACTTGGAATTCACAAATTCGCCAATGTTCAACAAAACTATGAGCCTCTTAAAAGGGGTAGTATGAAAGTCTACACTCCCTTACAAATTCAAAAAGAAAGTTCGAACTTCACTAATATGAATAGTTTTCTTGATAAAGAGATTGTGATTCCAGACGGATTTACTGTAATCCTAAGTCTTGACTGTGATGCTATAGACTCTTCCTCTATGGAAGCCGTCAGCGCTGTCAATCACGACGGACTGTCGCTAAATACTATTAGATCTATTTTCTCGTGGTATTTTTCATTGGCCCAAGAGAGGAATTATGTTGGAATCTATGAATACAATCCTCTTTTTGACAATCTCTCCTCAAAAGGAGCAAGAGCAGTCTCGTCACTAATGGAAAATTACTTTTAGATTTTTGACAAAAAAAAACCCATGATAGAATCATGGGCTTTTTTTGAGAGACATTTTTGGAGTTAGAAAAAATCCTTTCTTCGTAGCTCCTACACACACACACTTAATATATAGCAAGTCACGTGCCAACTTTTTAAATCTGGCCCCACATTATAACTATCTGATTTCACAAGATTATTTAAACAGCGTGTCAGCCAAAAAGATGACAACACACTAGAATTGCAGTCATTAAATTGACTCACCCCTTAGATATTTTCCAAGTAAGTAACTGGCATCCTGCAAAGCGTCTCGCTCAGTGACGCAAGAGTATATACTCTTAACATGGCGCCAAATTTTACGTGTGTCTTTTTGGACAATATCAATTTCGGCCATGTACTGATCATGTAGTTTGTTTACAGAAATTCTGCCTTCGCGAAACTCATCACCTTCGATTAGAACAAAGAAGTCTTTTGGAAAATCATTACTAGTATTCATAGAAATTAAACCCCGCGACATAAATTCACGAAAAATTTCTCGAATAGTACTACTCTTCTCTACTAGAGTCTAATATTGTTTTAAATTCATCATAAGAGAACACTTTTCTAGGTTTTCTTTCAATAGGTTTATCTATTTTTGAAGCAGGTGCTCTTTTGACCTTGGCCGGTTCAAGTTTTACCACAGAAATCAGCCCAGTCTGCTCATCTTTTTCAAGTTTTAAAGTATCTAGACCTTCTTCATTAGCCTCTTGTGACTCAAGAACAATTTGAGTTCCATTTTCATAATACTTGGCCAAAACTTCTTGATCATAAGTCTCTAACTCTGCCACCGACTTCACTGACTTTAAGTTTGATGCTGGTGAGTCTATAACTTTGCTAATCTGCTCATTAGTGGCGCTGACGGCCGTCAATAAAGTACCGCTTCCTTCTGAGGCCGAAGTTTGTGAAATAGAGGACTTACTCGCTCCCGAAATTTTAGAGGCCTTAGTTGATATTGATGACTGACTAGGCCCCTGAGAAGCTTGTCTTGGAGCGCTATTACTAGAGGCCACATTTGATCGGGGAAGATCAGTTGATGCTCTTGAAGCAGTAGCTAACTTCTTAGCGTTGGCACTATTAGTTGCTCCCGATTTTGAGGCCACCCTAGTTACTTCGGATGCCTTAGTCGAAGGCTTACTTAACTGATTATTCACTAATTCTTCAATATTGGCCTTCTTAGCAAGCGCCGCTTTTTCTTTACTATCTTCAAGCTTTTTAAGTTCAATTTCCTGCTCAGACTTGGCGAGTTCAAGCTTCATTTTTTCAAGCTCTAATTTCATTTTCTCTATTTCTAAACTTGAGCCTTCACTAGAAGTACTTCCCTTTGATTCTGGTTTAAATGAATTCTCTATAGGGTTATTGACATCAACAACTCTTTGCTTGCTTTCTTCTTTATCATCGTCTTTTTTCTCGTCAGGCTTTTTTCCAAAAGTAGAAGAAAGAGAAGACTTTAAGTTTTCAAACCTCTTTTCTAGACTTGTATCTTTTCCACCGGTGAAAGTATTAAAGAAACTAGGTGCTGTTTCATCTGTTTTAATCAAATTTTCACTTTCAACAATATTATTAGTCTCGACTCTCTCTCTTTTACTACTAACATTTGACTCGGCCTTTTCTTCAGGAGTGATAACAGTCTTTGTTAACTGAGATGAAATAGCAGAATCCTCTTCTACAATGATTGCTTTTGGAGCAACATGTTCACTTTCTAATTTTTCTGTTTCAACAGCAATTAGTTGCGCAGTATTATTAGCGATATCAGCAGACACCTGACTTTTCATGTCAGACAAGCCTTTATTGGCCTCGGCTTTAAATTGCTGGCCTAAGTCTTGTTCTACTTCAGTTTTAGTTACAGCGATTAGAGAATCATCTGCACTAAGAGCATTCTTAGTTGGCCTAGTCTTTGGACCGCGAGAAGGTGTAAGAGAATACACTGATGACGTTGGTCTGAAGCTAGGTTGAAGACGTAAATTATTACTATAATAATCTGGAGAAAAGTTTTCCGCACGAGGATCCCAAAGAGGTTTAAAAAGTGACTTTTCATTACTCTCTTTACCTTTGCTTTGAGCAAAATCATATCCACTTATTCTAGAAACTTTATGCAACAATTCAATTGATACACGTCCACCGCTTGCTGCTAAAATAGAGTCCGACTCAACGCCAATTCCCCAATCAAATGAATGGAGTTTTCCATCCTTTCCATCTAAATATTCGGAGAAGCTATAATCGATAGGGTTAGAAGATTTTTGGAGGGCATAAACTTTTTCATACTTTTTTCCAAACCAGCCCTCCTCTTTTACCATAACTTTTTCACTAATTAATGATGAGTTTTTATTCTGAGCAACACAATATAATTGATCAAATTTAAACTTATCTTCTCCAAAATTATTATCTCTAACACTCTTTGCATACTTACCAAAATCAAATGCGGTAACATTATCTCTCAAGGCCTTACAAGATTTTTTGAAAGTATCTTGTGTTCTTGTACAACTATTTTTCAAGTTAATAATCATTTGCTTTTCAAAAATTTTATTAAGGCTAGCCTTAACATCTGCAATACTTTTAAATTTCTTTGGAGTAAATATAAGAGAAGGATTTATTTTTTTTTCAAAATATGAAATATAATCAGCAACTCTGTTTTCAACATCTTCTCTTACATCAAGACTTCCCTGTTTTCCATTAATGTAGAAGATATCACTTTGAAATAAGTGCAACTTATCTAATGTTTCAATTAGTCCAACCTCTTCATATTTTGTGAATGTTTCCTTCATTACCTTTGCAGGGTAACCAGGATTTAAATATCCTTCATTTTTAACAAAGATCCTCTTCGCAAGGGTATCTATAATCGCATTGAGTTGAACTTCATTAATAGTAGAAAACTTACCATTTCCTACCATTCCACTAAGATCTTTAAGTTTAGAAGTTTTAAAAAACTCTTTATCAATTAGTTCACTTGCTTGTTGAGAGGCCATATGTCCACCAAGAGAAATAAATCTCTCAGCAGAGTTGAAAGAGCTCGATCTCATGTCATTTGGTAAGTTTTGTAACAATTGTGAAGAAGTACAATTTTTACATTCCGACGTATATAAATTGTAACCATTTTCTAGTTGAGTAATTTCCTCTTCACTACAATCCTCTTTGATACTTTCATAAAAGTCTTTCGGATGTGAACAAGCAATTCCTTCTTTCATAGGTTCGAAGTTATCCGTGCGTCCTACAGTAATATCGTACTTTATACTTAGAGATCTATCATTTACCAAGGCCTTCATACTTGTATAGCCTAGGTTTTTTAAATTTTCTTTTTTAATTTTTTCTTGAAAGTCTTCAAGATCCTCTTTCTTTAATTTATTTTCGTAAGTCACTTCTCCAATGCAATTACAAAAGCTCTCATCATCTTCATATTGATCACAGTAGTTATGTAACCCTACTTTCATAAGGCTTGAAATAGTCTCACCAACTGGACCATTTATTTTTCCAGCACAAAATAAATGTGCTTCTCTAGCGACTTGAGCAGACCTTGAAATTTTTTGCTCACTACTCAATTGCTTATTGTCTTTACTAAACTCCCTTAGCTGTGCCTGAGCTTCATCTGATAGCTCTTTAGTGTCTTGATAAAGAGCAAAACTACTAGTGGTGCTAAGAAGAAATAGTAAATATAAGCATTTCAGTTTATTCATAGTCTACCTATTCGGTCGGTTTATAATTTTTCTTTACCTTCTAATAATAACGCAGGACTCCCTATAAACTATTAACAATGGTAATTTATTATAAATATTTAGACTTAGGACACTGTGCACCAGTATTATTCAAGACTTAAAGACTTTCTATTTTCAATGGTCAAAAGTTAAAAGTGCCCATTAATAAAGGCGATTATAATAGGCTCTTTTTTGCCTTATTTTTTGAGGGTGTGAGGAACTTGCAAACTCCCATTAAATCTATTCATTTCTTAGAATTCATCTTATAAAAAAGAGCTTAATTTATCGTAATTACAGGTATATAATTTCGTTACTTTAAAACTGATATATAAAGATAACAACTCATCAAAGGGGAAACCAACTTATGGCTTCATCAATGCTTAAGTATGCGACGTCTTCTGTCGTAAAAAAACAAGTAATGGCGCTTACAGGACTTTTACTATGCGGATTTCTACTCACACATTTGGCCGGAAACTGCTTAATGTATGTAGGTCCAGAAGCATTTAACAGGTATGCGCACGCACTTATTACTAATCCGGCCATTTATCTTGCAGAAGCAATTTTAGCGGCAATCTTTCTAACTCATATTGGCCTAGCTGCTAAGCTAACGATTGAAAATAGAAATGCTAGGCCACAAAAGTACTTCGTTAAGCAAAATACAGGAAGAGGAGCTACATTTGCTTCTTCAACTATGCCATACACTGGTTTAATTATTCTCATTTTTCTTATTAAACATTTAATAGACTTTAAGTTTGGTCCTCTTCACGTAGTTACTTACGGTGGAGTTGAGATGAGAGATATCTACAAGACAGTTGTAGATTACTTCGCAAGCCCTGTTTCTGTTATTTGGTATGTCTTCTGCATGGTTGCTTTAGGCATTCATGTTAGTCACGGGTTTTGGTCTGCATTCCAATCTTTTGGATTTTGGCACCCAAAGTACACTTGCCTACTAAGATGCGTATCTAAAATTTTCGCAGTAATTGTAACTGTTGGTTACTCTGCACTTCCAATCTACTGCTACCTTCAAGGAGGAAACTAAGATGACTGAAATAAAGAAACTAGACGGTAAAGTACCTCAAGGTGACATTCGTGAGATCTGGGACAAACACCGTTTTAATATGAAACTTGTTAACCCTTCAAATAAAAGAAAGTATAGTGTAATCGTTGTTGGAACAGGACTTGCTGGAGCTTCTGCTGCTGCAACTCTAGCCGAACTAGGTTACCAAGTAAGCACTTTCTGTATTCAAGATTCTCCAAGAAGAGCTCACTCAATTGCTGCCCAAGGTGGTGTAAACGCTGCTAAGAACTATCCAAATGATGGAGACTCAGTATGGAGACTTTTCTACGACACTGTTAAAGGTGGAGATTATAGAGCGCGTGAAGCTAACGTATACAGACTAGCTCAAGTTTCAAACAATATTATTGATCAGTGTGCTGCTCAAGGTGTTCCTTTTGCTAGAGAATACGGCGGAACACTTTCAAATAGATCATTTGGTGGAGCACAGGTCTCTAGAACATTCTATGCCAGAGGACAAACGGGTCAACAGCTTCTACTTGGTGCTTACTCAGCAATGCAAAAAGAAGTTGGAAAAGGAACGATCAAATCTTACACAAGAAGAGAGATGGTTGAGCTTGTAGTTGTTAACGGAAAGGCCAGAGGAATTATTACTAG
Source organism: Halobacteriovorax sp. HLS (assembly GCF_004006665.1). Classification (NCBI taxonomy): domain Bacteria; kingdom Pseudomonadati; phylum Bdellovibrionota; class Bacteriovoracia; order Bacteriovoracales; family Halobacteriovoraceae; genus Halobacteriovorax; species Halobacteriovorax sp. HLS. The sequence goes on along the minus strand of NZ_QOCL01000012.1, from coordinate 58,554 downwards.
AAATGTTATCACAGGTGAATATGAAAAATTCTCTGCTGATGCGGTTCTTCTATGTACTGGTGGATATGGAAATACTTACTTTCTATCTTCAAACGCTATGGCTTCTAATGGGTCAGCGGCTTGGAAAGCATATAAAAAAGGTGCAATGTTTGCGAACCCTTGTTACACGCAAATTCACCCTACTTGTATTCCTCAGCACGGAGACTTTCAATCTAAACTAACTCTTATGTCAGAGTCTCTTAGAAATGATGGTCGAGTTTGGGTACCTAAGAAACCAAATGATAAAAGAAAAGCAAAAGATATTCCTGAAGATGAAAGAGATTACTACTTAGAAGAAAAATATCCTTCTTTTGGTAACCTAGTTCCTAGAGATGTTGCAGCAAGAAATGCTAAACAACAGACTGACCTTGGTAAAGGTGTTGGTTCAACAGGAGTTGCAGTATTCCTTGATTTTGCTGATGCGATTAAGAGACAAGGTAAAGAAACAATTAAGGCCCGTTACGGTAACCTATTTGATATGTATCAAAGAATTACTGATGAAGATCCATATGAAGTGCCTATGAGAATCTTCCCAGCAGTTCACTACACAATGGGTGGTCTATGGGTAGATTACAATCTTATGACTACTGTTCCTGGTTGTTTCGCGCTAGGAGAAGCTAACTTCTCTGATCACGGTGCTAACAGACTAGGGGCCTCTGCCCTTATGCAAGGCTTAGCTGATGGTTACTTTGTTATCCCTTACACTCTAGGTCACTACTTAGCAGGAGAAGGTCTTATCAATGAAAAAGTTGAAGATACTGCTCCAGAGTTTGATGAAGCAATGAAAATTTCTAAAGAGAGATTTGATAAACTTCTTAATATTAATGGAACTAAGTCTGTTGATTCATTCCACAGAGAGCTTGGTGCAATCATGTGGGATAATGTAGGAATGGCCAGAACTGAAGAAGGTCTAAAAACTGCAATCACAAAGATCCAGGCCCTAAGAGCTGAGTTCTGGAAAGACGTTAAAGTTACAGGTACTGCAGATGGAGTAAATATTGAGCTTGAAAAAGCTAATAGAGTCGCCGACTTCCTAGAGTTAGGTGAACTAATGGCCAGAGATGCACTCGAGAGAAATGAATCTTGTGGAGGTCACTTCAGAGATGAGTATCAAACAGAAGAAAACGAAGCAAGAAGAGTTGACGACAAATTCTGTCACGTAGCTGCTTGGGAGTACACTGGAGATAATCAAGTACCTGTTAGAAATATTGAAGAGCTGACATTTGAAAATGTTGCTTTAACTCAAAGATCTTATAAATAAGTTAGGGGTAAATAATGAGTTCAGAAAACTTAATGACATTAAATTTAAAAATTTGGCGTCAATCAAATACAAAGTCATCAGGAACAATGGTGGATTATACTATTGAAGGAATTTCTCCTGACGCCTCTTTCTTAGAGATGCTTGACTTACTAAATGAAAAACTTATCTCTCAAGGTGATGATCCTGTTGCATATGATCATGACTGTAGAGAGGGTATTTGTGGAATGTGTTCACTAATGATTAATGGTCAAGCACACGGTCCAGAAGCTGAGACGACAACTTGTCAGCTTCACATGAGAAAGTACAAAGATGGAGACACAATCGTAATTGAGCCTTTTAGAGCAAGAGCTTTTCCTGTTCTAAAAGACCTTATGGTAGATCGTCAGGCATTTGATGACATTATCGCAGCAGGTGGTTTTGTAAGCGTAAATACAGGAAACGCACAAGATGCAAATGCTATCTTAGTTCCACAAGAAAATGCAGAGCTTGCAATGGACGCAGCTTCTTGTGTTGGATGTGGTGCCTGTGTAGCTTCATGTAAGAATGCTTCTGCAATGCTGTTCGTTTCTGCTAAAGTTTCTCAATTATCACTTCTTCCACAAGGAAAGCTTGAAGCTGATGAAAGAGTGAAAAATATGGTAGCGAAGATGGATGAGCTTGGTTTCGGAAACTGCACTAACGAAGCAGAGTGTGAAGCTTCTTGTCCTAAAGGTATCTCAATCAGTAATATTGCCAGAATGAACAGAGACTTTCTTTCTGCTGCAGTGAAATCTAAAGACTAGTTTTATTGGTCCTCTCTTTAGAGAGGACCTTCTTTATCATGCAAATCTACTCAGACTCAATTCATAAATTTCTTCTCATCTGTAAAAGTCGAGTTAAGAAAATTCTAAAAGATGAAATGAGACTTACTTTTTCAAGATCAAGACTAAAGTGGAAAAATTATAATGTTCCTCTGAACTTTGTTGTTTTCGAACACGACAATCAACTGGGATACTTTAACGAAAAGCTATACCAAGTTGGTCTCAATAAGAGATTACTCCTTATAAATGACCCGAAGCTTATCGATGATGTTCTTAGACACGAACTCGCTCACCTAATCACATTTCTTATTTATGGAAGGTCTGTTGATGACCATGGAAAGGAGTATCGTGAAGTTTGTAAGAGCTTTAATTGGAGTGAAGAAGTCTACTCAGCTAAAATCGTGTTGGAGAAGAAACTCCCACAATTTGAAAATGTAGTTGATCAAAATATAAAACTTAAAGAGAAAATAAACAAGCTCTTTAATCTAGCACAATCTGAAAATGAGAATGAATCTCAAGCTGCCACTGCGATGGCCAATAAGCTCTTATTGAAGTTCAACCTTTCTCATAAAGATCTAGAACATGCCTTTGAAGAGGAAACATTTCTACTAAAAATAATGAGTGGCCCTAGAGTTAATTCCAAAGTCAAGGCCATCTATGAAATTCTCACAACATTCAACGTACAGCCCGTATTCAATCACGCAAAAGGCTACTTCTATCTTGAAGTTATTGGAACAAGGGCCAGTGTTGAACTTGCAGATTATATTTGCTCATACTTAGATAAAGAGTTAGAGCGACTATGGTTACTCACAAAGAGTAAAAATCCATCTCTAAAAGGGCAAACCGCTAAGAACTCCTACTTTCGTGGACTAGCATCAGGCTATAAAGAAAGTATTGTAAAAACTCAGGCGGAGTCTTTCACTAAAAAAGAACTTATCTCCCTTCAAAAAGACCTGGAAACGAAAGTTAAGCAGGTCTATGGAAAACTCTCCTACTCTAGCTCGTCTAGAGTTAAGGAGAATGGACTTTCTAAAGCTCTTGGAAAGAAAGATGGAAAGAACTTAAAAATTAAAAAGGCCCTTAGTAATATTAATCCTATCAAGCTTTTAAGGTAGTTATGACTCCACAAGAACTAGACACTATTTTTAGAAAAATTTCTACATTTGATAAGACTCTGGGTCTAGAATACACGATGACAGGCCCAGCTGAAGTGACCTACACTCTGACTGTGGATGAGCGACATCTAAGTAGTCCACAAACATGTCACGGTGCTGTTATTGCAGGTATGATGGATAGTGTTTTAGGTTTGACAGTGTTGAGCTACTCAGTGACTCTTGATAAACTCTGTTCAACAGTAGAGTTTAAAACTAACTTCATAGCCCCTGCCCTTATTGGAGATAAACTTATAGGGACAGCAAAATTGGATTATGTAGGAAACTCTTTAGTTGTCTGTAATGGTGAAATTATTGCAGAAAATGACAAGAGGGTAATAGCTAAGGCAATGGGAACCTTTAATCTCTATCCACTATCAAAAAAGGATTTACACAAATGGAGCTAACTTCATCAAAGAAAGTATTTATTGGCGCATTTATTCTTGCTCTGGCCGTATCTCTTGGCGCCATGGGGGCCCATGCTCTTGAAAAGTCTCTTAGTATAAAACAATTAGCGACTTTTAAAACTGGAGTTAATTATCACTTCATCCATGGCCTTGGGATTGTATTTCTCGCACTTCTTGAAAAGAGCTTTTCTATCAAGCTTACGAGAGAATTCTTCTTCTTCCTTAGTGGAATTATACTATTTAGCTGTTGCTGCTACCTCTACGCAGTTACAGGTATTAAGACCTTTGCAATGGTAGTCCCAGTCGGAGGAGTGGCATTTATTGTTGGCTGGCTACTACTAGCTTTCAAATTTAGAAAATCACTCTAAATTTGAACTCTGAAAATCAATAACTTAGAGGTTTTGTAATAAATCTTACTAAAGATATCTTGTCCATATCCGATATTTAGGTGTGTGAGATATAATATGCTCTCACGACAAAATTGAGAGGACAAAGTGACTTCAAAGAAACAAATTGAAAAATACATTACCACATGTACGACTACATTTAAGATGTTTGATCACGAAGTAATTATCTCAAAGAATAAAGCAAACCTCTGGCACTTTACTGCCAAAAGAGAGGATAAGAAGTATCTCGTATACTGTGCGCCTCAACTCTCAAAAGTAAAGTCCATTATTAAAATCGCATTAAAGAAAGTTCCGCAAGGATCTAGACTAGTTGTTATATGCAATACATATACTTCTGAAGAAGAGCAAAATGCTAATGATTTAGATTACGCTCTACTAGATATTCACACTCTTCAAAAATATGGTACGGAAATGCTAGAGGCAAAATCTGTAAGTACAGATACCCCTACTTTAGCTGCTTAAACTTGTTTTTCATCTGGCCCAAAAAGCCACTTATGTTGCTGACCAATGACTCTAAAAAGAGCACCGTTTTCTTCATTCCACTTAATCACATTTCTAAATCTCTCTAATGGAAATTCTTCATTAAGATTATAAGATGGTGTTAAACACCAAACGAAGTTTAACGATTCATTGGTAGAAAGGACGATATTATATGCATCTAGAGTTGCTTGAAAATCTTCACTACTTTCAATAACGGCCTTTACTTGAAATTTGCCTGAATATAGCTCATTTAGTTTCGAAATATGAGATGCCCTAGTCTTCACACCGGTTGATGGTGTTTTATAGTCAAAGCTGATGAAGTCTAATTCATCAAAAATCTCTGTCACAATTCTTGTTCCAGCTGCCTCGATATTTACATAGTAATCACGAGACTTTAGTTCTTTAACTAATTCTAAAACATTAGGAACATGCGTAGGGTGTAGTGGATCACCACCTGTAATAGAGACACGCTTAAATCTCTTACCACCTGCATCTTCAATTGCACTTAGAACCTGATCTTTTGTAAGTTCTTGTCCAGTAAACTCCCAGGTATCTTTAGAATCGCAATTTAAGCACCCAATTGAGCAGCCTTGAAAGCGCACGAAAACTTGAGGTGTTCCAATATGGATCCCCTCACCCTCTGTTGCGCTATAAATGGAGTTCATTAAATACTTACTCAAAATTCCTAACCTTTTATGGATTTGGCCCTTTATATCACGAAATGAGAGCTCTCATGGCCAAACAATGTAGTCTTTACATAGAAAATCCTCGACTTTCAAGCTTTTGGCCTCCAAATTGTGACAAATCGTTATATATTAGTCTTATGAGCGATAAGAAAGACCGCCTAGGGCAAGAAATTGATATAAGAAATGTTGATAGAGAGAGGTTAAAGCTCAACTCTGCAGACCTTCCAGGTCTGGTTGAATTTGCCACTTCAGCAAGTAGTGCTCTTATTCGTCCTGAAGACGAAGGAAAGATTAAGAGCAGGGCCTTAAGGGCCATGCACCAACAAACGGCCAATCAAATGGACCAACTCATGGAACAAATGAGGCCACTTATCGAACAAGCAGCTAAATTAAAAAAGAGAGTTGAAATCAGTGAGAAGATCTATACCGCCAAAATGAGTGTTGATCCAATAATTGGTAAAACTTATTATCTCTATTTGCAAAAGGACGACACCTATATCCTTTCAATTATCTCACCCAGTGAGTGGGGACAAACAAGTCCATACAAGGAGTTTGAGGCCATGGTGGTGCTTAACGCTGACCATACTTGGGATGTGATTTAATAGACAATAAAGTCTTTCCAAATTGTCATTAAAACATTGATTGAAACAAAACTAGACTTTCCAAAAAAGCATCTTGAGTCCTGCTTCCACTCATCAGAATTAACTTGATATTGAATAATCTGTGGAGAACCTTTCAACTCCCGACATAATTTAAAACCAGGCGAACCTACGCTTTTAGCATACTTACTTAAATTAGCAGGTCTTTTATAAGGGTCTTTTAAAAAGTTACAAGATAAACCCTGACAGTCTTTCGAGTAGATAAACTCTCCATACTTATCTGAGTCAGTACAGAAAGTAAGCTTTTCTATTTTTTCTTTTTGATTATTGATAAACTTGATCTTCCCTGCTGAGCAAGTCTCTTTTGCTTGAGAAGATGAAATGAGAATAGCTACGATAAGTCCGAATTTAATCTGCATAAGTAATCCCGTGCATGGTTTTTATTAGATACTCCTCTGGCATCCAGTGATTACCATTATTGCTATCTGTTCTTTCATCATAATTTGAGCCTCTAGTATTACCCCAACTATTTCTAATTAAGTAATCACAAGAACCAGAAGCCTCATTAAAGCGTCTTGCAACAATGACTGATGCATGCCTACTATTACTTGGCGTATCTAATAGATTACGAAGTGTTCCAGCTTTGTAATGTAGCCCTAGGATGTCTCCATCTTCAAGTTTCTTATCTATTGTCTTAATCATAGTACTATTAAAAGTAAATTCACCATCAGCTTCAAAAGAGAGTTTAACTGCAGGCTTAACTCTAGGTTCACAGCTTTTTTTCACTAATTTATCAATGAAATCATTACTACTACGAGATGATTTTACAATTTTATAAATATCTTGAACTGATACATTTGGAAAAATAGCTCCTGCCTCGTGAGATATTTTATTGCAAGCAAGATCACCTTTAAATTGATTTTGGGCCTGAGTTAAATCACTACCATATAGAGACCTAATTCCTCTTGAAGTTCTCTTCGTAGTGCGATTCTTATATGTTTCATAAAGACGCTCAACACTTTCATAAGCACTTAGAAGATTAAAGTTTGTAGAATACTGGTAGTCGTCACTTGGTAGACTTTTTTCTAAACAAAGCCCCCTACTTAGTGCGCTATTGGCCGCCGAAGCTGTAAAGCCCCCTTCCATATCTGATTCTTTGGACCCAAAGAACTCACTTAGACTCCCATCATTATATGCGTTAGCAACGTCAGTTGCTGAAATCTTTTTTCCTAATTTATGACTCATTAAATCTGCCGCAGCAAAAGCATAGCACCAACCAATTGAGTCCTGATTTCTCGGTATATCAACTTTCTTACCATTTACAATTTTAATAAGAGGCTCTTTTCGATTATCAATATTAGTGCAACTCTTCTTTTTCTTTAGAGAGTTAGACTTTCCCACTCTTGCAAGGGAATTGAATTGAGTCTTAGTCATAGGGTTAGAAATATTCAATATCTTTGAAACTCTTTCTAGCTCTTCAAACTCCCATGTGGGAGCTCTATAGTCACTAACTCTCTTGGCCTCACTGATCATAGTTTCAAGGTGATTTTTTAAACCATCTTTTTTTATCTCATCGAAGTAACTTACTAAGTCTACATTCTTGGGTAATTTTTTACAGGAGTAACTCACAGTTTGATAAAGAGAATCAACATCTGCAGAAACATCTCTATGCCCTGAATTATCTTCAATCTCTTCTAGCTTCTGTTCAATGTACTTCTTGTTAACTGAGCAAGAACCAACCCAACTGGCGTGGGAAGCTGTGGATAAAATAAATATAAGAATAAGTTTTTTCAAATAATCTCCCTAGAATTTATTGTAGCCTTAAAGTTAAAATAGAAGCTATAAAGAAAAATTAACCCTTTCTAACAATCTGTAATTACGTAGGATAAGGCATTGAAACTTAAAATGGTGTGACTATAATTACTTGCATATGCTATTTTTAAGTTATGTATGTAGATCAAGAATTCGAAAAAATTATTTTAAAGCTTAAAAATGAACAGCGACCTTTAATAAAGTACTCTCCCGAAGAGTTTGCAAAGATCAACGATCATTGGACTTCTCTTTTAGAGAAGCGCTCTTATTCAGAACTTTATAAAGTTTTTTGTATTTTAGATAATACTCAAAACTACAGTGACTTATTTTCTGAAAATATTTATAAAACTTTCCTAGAAGTGAATGAGCCTCAGACTATTATCTATAATTTAAGTGCTGCTTCAAAACATATCATTTCGTATAATCATAAACTGGGACAGCGAGTTCCATTTGATTTAATCACCAAGTTAAAAGAGCTACTCACTCATAAAGATCCAGAGGTTTTAGAGTGGACGTTAAGAACAATTGAACAACTCGGTAGCCAAGCAATTTTTTTAAAAGATGATATAATAAATGCAAGGCCTGGAATGCTTGCAATATTTGATAAGCATAAGAAGGCATCAAAACAAATTATAGAAATGCTAGAAAAGAGATGGAGTCCACGTGAGTAATAGATTTGATCCTCAAAAATCATATGAAAAACTTATGCGAGCTACGAATGCTGCCAACCAAAAACACTTTATTGATGATCACGAGGAAGTTAAAGTTCAGATAAGGCCGGATAAGAATGTAAGCCCAGGAAAATTTCTTTCTGATCCTATTATTCCAGGTGGCTTTAAGGCCCATCCTGTCACCATAAGAGCAATGCGAAAAGATATTTTCGTAGGCTCTACTGAACTATTTAGCGATCTTGAAACTCTTATTCAATGCGATAGTTGCAAGAGCGAAATAGACCTTCAATTCTGGCATTTCTGCCCTTATTGCGAAGCAGAATTTAGAACAGACTGCGTCAAGTAACTATAACCGTGTAAACATGTCAACAATTGTAAGATTAATAAGTTTTACGAGTGCTCCTAGTCATAAGTACATTAGCTTCTAAATAAACGTAGATTAGCAGATGTAAGAAATTAAAATATTTGAATTCTTTTATTCAAGATTTTGATGAGATAAAACTAACCTACACTTATAACACACACACTACAGATCAAAAAAACGAGGAGAGGAAACTCATGACAAGAGAAAACAGTTACCTCAGCGACAAACAGATTACGCAACTTAAAGATGCGCTGCTAGCTGAGAAAGAACGTATTTTCAACAAGACTCAAAATAACGAAAGTTACTGTCTTGATAAAAACGAACTAAGTGATCCAGTTGATGAAGCTTCAGTAAATGTTCAAACTTCTCAGGAAATTCGTTTCAGAAATAGAGACATCTTTTATCTAAAGAAGATTAATAAGGCCTTAGGAAAAGTTAATGAAGGTACATATGGTCTTTGTGAAGACTGTGATGCTGAAATTAATTTTGAAAGATTAATGGCAAGAATGACTGCTGAGCTTTGCATTGGTTGTAAAGAAGAAGCTGAGTTTTCTGAAAAAAATAACTTCATTCAAAGAAAGTCTAAATCGTTAGGAAAGACGATGTCTGAACTTTCTTCAAGAAAATAATTTATGGCCTCACTCTGTGAGGCTTTTTTATTTCTTAAGAGAAGTTAGCTCACCCCATTCCCCTACTGGATGATAGAAGTAAGATTTCTCTACATACTTTATAGCTCTGTGAGTTTTTAGTTGTTGCGCAATTACGTCTTCACTTCCACCACTTTCATCAGTTAGTTTTACATGTAGTACATTACTAGAAGCTTTAGTTATTGATTGAACTGCAGGGTTTTGTGAAATTTGTTTCTCTACATCTTCAAGTTCTGCTTCAGAACTCAAAGTAACTAGCAATTCAGCTTCTTTATAACCATCACAATTCGAATCATAGTCCGTTAAACCAATTGATTGAATAGATAATGCATTCTTTTCTATTTTAAACCACAAGCAGTACTTCTTCTCTTTTTCTTGCACATGCATAACAAGGCTTACACCATGACCACTACAGTGAAGTTGAGACGAATATTTTTCATCAAAGTTTACCGGCAAATTTAAATTATTCAAACTTGATAAGTATTCATCATTTAACTCGACACTAATTCCAGAGTTAAAGGATGCGACCTTTACTTTTGAATCTCTTTCTTGGTACCAACAGCTACCTTGATTAAGAGAAACTACTTCTTCACTATAAGCATTTGAGTTCGAAATAATGAGTCCAAGTAATGCCAAAGATTGAATAGTTTTTTTCATAGTGTTTTGCTCCGATAAATGCTGTACTATATGTATCGGAAATAAAACCGAGTACTTTACACTAGTTTTATTTTATTTTAAGCTCCCGAATTTAATAGGATAGAGTCGCGAAATGCCTGACAGAAACACTCAAGAAATAACTAAAATTGTATTGGAATTCTACAAATTGGCCACAACAGATATGCTGATAGGATATCAATTTAGAAAAATTCAAAAGTTGAAATCGGCCGATCCACTGACTCCACCAATTGAAGCATTTAAAGATCACCTACCAAGAATAGAAAAATTCTGGAGAATGATTCTACTAAGAGAAAAGCTCTTAACTGAATCTCCTTTTGATTTAATTGAATTACATAGAAAATTAAATATCAATCCTGGTGAACTTGATAGATGGATAAAGCTATTTAAAGGTGTTCTCGCTAATAATATCTGCTCTGACAATGAGGATCTATATAAAGAGTGGGAAGAGAAGATTAATGACTTTGAAAAAAGATTTAAAAGATTTCTTTTTAATTAGGGTTCTTAGCATCGTAGACAGATTTAACAAAGTCTTCTAGTACTGGCTCCCCCTTCACATCATCAAAGAACCAATTTCTTGCATAGTATTGATCGTACGCTTTAGCTGCTGCTTTTGCATCTTTTTCACTTTCAAATTCAATTGCAATAAGTTCAACGAGACGAACTTTAATTCTCTTTCCTGAACCAACGATACAGCCTTTAACTTTATAATTTTCACAAAGAATTCTTCGTGCAGGATCAGTAACTAAAATGAGTTCAATCGAAGGATCTTTCTTATAGGCCAGGGACCACATTTCTGATGCTGGATACTTCAAGTCTTTGGAGCAAGATGAGAAAATTAAAAGTAAAAAAAAGAGAGCAATTTTCATGCTCTCATTATATCGCAAACTAAATTTTTAACAAACGATCATTTACCCTTTTTATATCTTGGGGACTTGTTTCCACCTACTTGAGGTCTTTTCTTTCTCACTTTCTTGACTGGTTCACTAGGAAGCTTTTTCTGTTCTTTCTTCTTCGCCATATCTCTTTGAAGCTTAGTATTGATTGTCGTTAGCTTTATTAGAGATTGCTCTTTAATAGATGTATTAATACGACCAATAAGGTTAAAGTCCTTACTCGTTACGAAGTTATAAACAGATCCTTTTCTACCACCTCTTCCTACTCTACCTGATCTATGAATATAGAATACGGCCTCAAAAGGAAGATCGTAGTTTAGAACCCAACCAAGAGCTGGTATATCAATACCTCGAGCAGCGATGTCGGTACAAACCATTATACCGCCTTTTTCTTTGAACTTATTAAACGAGCTTGTTCGCTCTTTTGCTTCCATCTCCCCGTGTAAAATATAGAATCTCTTACTTGGAAATTGCTCTTTTAAAAACTTATGTAGCTCTTCGGAAGTTTCCTTTCGATTACAGAAAATCATTCCGCTACCTGAAGGTTGTTTTTCTAAGAAGAGTTTAGTCATTTTTTCTTTTTCTTTAAAGCTAAGATCGATATTGAAAGTTTCAATATCTTGCTTAATTCCATGACCACCTACTTCTAACATTTCGAAATCTACTTTCTCGAAAACTTCATCTTTAAATTTATCAAAATCATTTGGCATTGTAGCAGAGATAAGCCCTACAGTTGTTCCTTCCCATTCACAAAAGCTCCACAGTTTCTTGATCTCTTTAAAGAATCCCATATCTAAAAGTGTATCTGCTTCATCTAGGATGAGATACTTAGTATCAGTAAGTGATAATTCCTTTTTCTCAAGCATGGCCGCAAGTCTACCAGGACCAGTAATTAAAATTTCAAAGCTTTGAGAACCAAGGTCTTTACTCTTTTGTCCTTTCTCTCCACCTAAGAGTTTTCTAACTCTTAGTTTAGAAAAGTGAGATATATCTTTAAAAACTTGAAACACTTGAGAAGTTAATTCTTTCGTTGGAAGAACGATAACAGCTTTAGGGTGCCCGGCCTTAGTTTCAACTCCACTTTGTTCGTCATTCTTAACATTTTGAACAATAGGAAGTGCGTAGGCTAATGTTTTACCAGTTCCTGTTTTACCTAGTAATGAAATTGATTTCTTATCACTAAGAAGTGGTATTCCCTTTAATTGAACAGGAGTAGGATACTGAAAGCCTTGTTCTTTGATATAAGCTTTAAGTTCATCGTGTTGTAATAGGTCATTAAAGTTGGCCATAACTGTCCTTGCAATATTAATTCATTTCTAAGTCTGTGATTTTTAACAGAGTTAGAACTCAAAGTCACTAAGGATTAAAGAAATTACAAGGTTTCAAAATGATTCTAAACTATTGTTTTTAAAGAAATACTAGAGGAAAGAGAAGGGCCTAGAGTCTCTAGGCCCAACAAAGTCTAATTAAAATTCAAGTCTAAAGTTTAAAGCATGAAGTCTAGAAGGCTTCACACCTTGGTACTCAGAAGAAAGTGGTTGCTTAAGAACATACTCAAGACGTAGTAGCCAAAGATCAAGCATAGGAGCAAAAGTAAAATGCTCTCCATCGATCATTCCTCTAAATCTTAATTTCATTCTTTCTTCCCACACATGTAATCTTAGATCTGCTCCTAGATAGTAACCATCACCTAGTCCATACCCTGATCTATGGTGAGCACCACCAAAAGCTTTTACGTCAAAGTTAGAAAGAGTGTAAATATACTCACCATGTAGTCTAAATAGAACACTTTCTCCGTAAAGAACTTTTCCTGCTTTTTGTTCATTATCTGTCATTGTTGCAAGTTGAATTTCCTCAATAGCAGCAAATGTTCTAAGAGACTTATTCTTATAACCAAATTTTAAGTCCGTAGTTAAATTAACTGTTGTATTTAGATCATCACCAAAGTCAGCAATTTCTTCTTTTCCAGCAAGAGTCTGATCCGATACAATCATCTTTAAATCCGCTCTACCTAGACCATAAAGGTTGAAAGATCCAAACCAATTCTCTTCGTAGTTGTAATCGAAGTAAAGACCAGCACGACCTTCACCTTGTACATAATTATAGATAACTGGAACAGTTGTATCGTTTGGATAGTAATACTTATTCAAGTAAGGAGCAGCTAAAGTAGAATCAAGTCCACAATTAGTGACTGCGTATTGAACTAAATCTTGCCCACCAGTTATTGATGAGTAATTACAGCTATCGAGGACTGCTTTAATTGACGGGTCTAAATCAGAAGGAAGAAATTCTAGAGCGTCCGCAGGAGTAAAGTTCTTTGAACGAATCCCCATTAGTACACCAACTCCTACTCTAGTTCTTACACTAGGTCTTATTTTAGCCCCCATAATAGTAAATGAAGGAAGTGGAAATCCTAAACCGAAACGCAGACGCGCATTTTGTTCAGTCTTATCATACTTTCTAAGAAAGTCTTGAGCAGCTGTAAGTGCATTAGATGCCTTATCAACTTCTTTTGCTTCATCAATAAATCCAGTCAGGTTTTTATTTACTAATGCGCCAATATCTAAATAGAAATCATGCCCTGGAGCATTTAACATATCCATTGTTTTAAATTTGTCTTCTAAGAGTTTAAAACGCTTAACAACGTCATAATTCTCTGTCGCAAGAGTGTTTGCAATTCCCATGATGAGAACTGTGAAAATAGAAAACAACTTTATTGTTTTCAAGCTTTTTGAGAGCATGGTTTCGTCCTTGAAATGTGGTGATTATTAAAAATTTATTTACTAATATGATAATAAAATACGAATAATTGTAAATACATGGGAGAAACTTCCACGCAACGCGTAAGACCAAGTTTTTTACTCCTATCAAGGTCGTTAGGCTTGCATAAAAACCAATCAATAGAGACAATAAAGCTACAGAATATAAAAAAGGATAGTATTTGACTCGGCCACTTAGTTTTGAATTAGAGATTAACTTTCCAGATCAATCTCCGCATAATATTCCACTTGAAAACAAGCTTTCTCTAGGCTCAACGGATGTAAGTGAATTATGCATAGAAGATTATGGACTTGCTCCAATGCATCTAAGTTTTAGAGTTCACAACGGTATCCTCTCTTTGCATAACTTAGGCGGAACTTACCCTACTCATCTTGGAGAGCAAAAGCTCAATCATGGAAAGATGTATCTTCTTAATATAGGAGATATTATAAAGTGTGGTGAAGTTCAGATAAAGATCTTAGAAGGTTCTATAGAACAGACTCCACCTGCCCCGGCAACAGAGCAAACTGAACCAGAAAATATAGATGATACTTTTGAAGAGATGAAAGTCACTGAAGAGCAGCAAGCTCCAATAGATGAGGCTCCAACGCCAGATGAACTAAGCGACACAATCTTTGAAGACGAGACTGATCCAAGTTTTCAATTTGATTCTATGACTGAGGAGCAAATACAAGAATCTGAAGAAGATGATGATGAAGATCATTCATTCCTTGAAGGAGTTAAGGGTTCGACTTTAATAGAGAGATTAAAAACTCGTTTTTTAAAGAGAGACTTCTCTGAAGATCCAAGAAAAATTGAAATAAAGAAATCAGCTGCGACAATTGTAAAAGTTTCTCCACCAGGTCCTTTCTTAAGGCTTTTCGCTCTCGTTATTAACGCTTCAATTACATACACACTTGTCTTTGAATTTTTAAAAGACTCCTCTGTCGCAACTCATTTTAGTGCTGCTTACAATAAGCTCTTACCCCTAATTAAAGAAGTCCCATACTCTCATCATATTACTGAGAGTTTATTTTCTATAATTCTTACTTTTATTGCTCTGGATCTTATAAGCTCTCTCATTTTTGGAGTAAATATTGGACAACTTCTAGTAGGAATTAAGTCTAGCCGTGGAGTACTTATCTCTAGGATTCAAGCAATCCTTAGAAGTCTTATCTCGGTTGTGACAACGCCACTATTAATCTTCGATGCACCTTGTGTTATTGGGAAAAGAACTTTAAAAGAATTTATAACAGGATCTGCTCTAACGAGTAGATCGAAGATTTTTTCTATAATTTCTTTTATTCTAATTCTTCCTATATTTATTTTACTTCCTTTTGTCAGTCCTGTGATTTTGAACCTTAGTGAGTTTGATAACTACACTGTAAATGAGTCCCTAAATGTAAAAGTTCCAAAGGAGTTTCGTGCTACTAAAGTATGGCCCCTAAAGCCTATGAAGTTAAAGTTTTCAGGCAAGTGGAATGAAAACTTTAGAGTGATTCCTTCACCCTCAGTAAAAGAAAACCAAAGTTCTTTAGAAATAATAAGCTTAAATGAAAAACTTGTCTCAACTAGTATTAAGCTTCAGCAGACGCAATCACTAAGTAAGATTTTCCCTAAGTTAGCTACAATTAACCCAGTATTTAAGTACCAGTATCAACACTTGTACAAGACCCTTACGAGTAAAAAAGATTTAAACCTAAGTAAAGAGTCTATTGCAGATATTCAAAGCCTAGTGCTTAACTCTCTATCGATGAACTTAGAAAAAGCTCCTGCCCTACTTATAGAGCATGGACCTTTTGTAAAAGATCTCATTTTCGTCAACTCATTTCTAAAAGATAAAGTGTCCCTAACGAGCAAGTCTAGTATTGAATTCTACACGAGTGATAAGAAATTCTTATTATTTGTAACCAATTCTACGAGAAAGAAACAAGTCATCAATATTTTAATGGTAAACCAATTAGGCGAGATGAATGTCTACAAATCTATATCCAACAAGGTTCATGCTTCAGATCATCTGTCAGTCACTAAGCTTTTATTTCAAAATGCTCTCATAGTTAAAGATAGCGACACGGCCAGCTCTTGGGATAGTGCGAAGATGCTTGAGTTATATAGTGACTTACATAGCTCCAAAAGAGATTTAAAAGATATTGAAATAGCCTCAAGTTACGAATACTACTTTGAGCTAGCAAGGAAGTTAGTACAGCTTAGTACAAAGAGCGATAGCTACGCGGCCCATATTGATTTTTTAACTAAACAAATTCAAAGTACAAATATATTCTTAGAAGAGCTAATTGAATTCAAGCAACTTAGAGGAGTTGAAGAACTTCATTCTTCCCTAAAGAAGCTCTCTTTTGCTCTTAATGAGAAGAATTTATCATTTTTTAGTCTTTAAGTGCGATTTTAGTCTATCAATTTTGCAAAGCAGTGGATATTTGCTGGTTTTTCTGTCATAACTCTCCAATATCATTTATAGGAGAATAGAATATGTCCAGAATCCAGGACCAAGTTAAAGAACACTTTGACTTTAAATTAGTACATCAAGACAAGAATTCAAAAGCACGTGCAGGTGTAATCCGAACACCAAACGGCGATATACCTACTCCAGTTTTTATGCCAGTTGGAACACATGGTGCTGTAAAAGCACTTCAACCAAGTGTTCTAGAAGATATGGATACAAAAATAATCCTCTCAAATACTTATCACTTACATCTAAGCCCAGGGTCTGATCTTATTAAGAAGGCCGGAGGACTACATAAGTGGATGGGATGGCCTAGACCTATTCTAACAGACTCTGGAGGATTCCAAGTATTCTCTTTGCAAAAGAAGGGAATTAGAGAAGAAGGAGCTGAGTTTAAAGACCATAAAGGAAAGTCAGTTCTCCTTTCACCAGAAACAAGTATTGAAATACAGCAAAATCTTGGCTCAGATATTATGATGGCCTTTGATGAATGTATCCCTTACCCAGCTACTAGAGAGTACACTAAGACTTCTATCGATAGAACTCACAGATGGCTTGATAGATGTATCACAACTTGGACTAATCCAAAGCAGGCCCTATTTGGAATCATTCAAGGTTCAACATATGATGATTATAGATCTGAATGTGTTGATGAACTTGTTAAAAGAGATCTACCTGGATACGCAATTGGTGGAGTATCAGTTGGAGAAGGCCCAGAGCTAATGGAGAAAATTGTTACTTATACTGCTCCACTAATGCCAGTTGATAAACCTCGATATGTTATGGGAGTTGGTAATCCAGAAGACCTTCTTATGATTTGGGAAAATGGAATTGATATGAGTGATTGTATTATTCCTACTAAATTTGCACGTGGTGGAACTCTATTTACAAACAGAGGTAAGATTAGAATTAAGCATAAGAACTATAGAAGAGACTTTTTTCCAATAGAGCCAAATTGTGAATGTTACGCTTGTAAGAACTTTACTCGCTCTTATGTTAAACACTTATTTGACTCTAATGAGATCTTAGGTGCAATCCTTGCGACTGCTCATAATATAGCTTTCTACAAATCCCTTGCTGAAAGAGCAAGAGAAGCAATATTAGAAGATAGATTTACTGAATTTAAAAAGGACTTCTTAGAGAAGTACAATAAGAGCTAATGCTAAGACTACTCCTTATCTACATTCTTACCTTTTCAGCAATGGGTTCAATTACTCAAGATCAGTTCAACGCTGTTCCAAAAGTAGTCTTAGAGCAAATGCAACAAGAGATTGAATCATCTGGTTTAGAAATTTCTCTAAACCTAGACTTTGAGTCTCCTACTGTGAATGCAGGGGCGAGTCGTAAGAATGGAAAAGGCGTCATTAATCTTCACGGTGGATACGCGAAAATCTCTCCCATGACAGTAGAGACTTTCGCCCTAACTGTCTGTCATGAATTAGGCCACCTTATTGGAGGAATGCCTAAAGTAATGCCTACTCATAAATATAGTACAGAGGCCCAATCTGATTACTTTGCAACAAACTACTGTCTAAAGAAATTTTTAAAAGGAAGGGTTAAAGAAGTAGAGATTCCTAAATTTCATCGTGATCTTTGCCAACAAAAGTACAACTCAACTGAAGAGCTAGTCCTTTGTTATAATCTAATGAAGATATCTATAGATCAACTCGCTGTGGACAATTATTTAAAGCCTAAGCAGTCACATAATGATCCACTAAGTTTAGATTCATCTAAAATAGCGCTTACTCAATATAACGATTATCCACCAGTTTCATGTAGATACACGACCTATATTTATGGAGCCCTAGATTTCGAAAGACCTACTTGCTGGTTTAATGAAGTTAGTTCATTAGAAGATGTTTCCTATCGTGAAGGATATGAATATGCAGAATCAATGTTCATTGCGACTGCCTATGATGTGGAACTTAAACCATTAGGATGTACTTTTAAGATTAGAAATATTGATTATTTTAGAGAAGGACTATTCGCTTCTATTTACGAAGATGATGCTCTTGATACTGAAATCTTTACGTTTGAAAAATGTAAGGTCTCAAACGGAGACCCTATTTCTGGAACATTAACTGATTATCTTGGAAAGCTCTACTTTAATTTAAATAGTACAGATAAGTAGCTCTAGTCTTGACAGCCTTTTTTGTCAGCACATCTTTGCTTTAAACTCTTAAACTGCTTAAGAGAATCTGGCGTCTCATTATAGGCCATAGTCACACCGCCTAAATCTCCCCAACGATTATAATAGAGAGAACCATCATCTAAGACACGAATATAGTCTCTACAGCTTCCTCCAAAAGGTTTACTTTTAGAGGTCTCTGATCTTCTTGTAATTGAAACGCGATCATTATTATTATCTCTTAGACATAATCTTGTCGATCCATCGCCACCTTTTTCATAATGAGACACGAGAACAGCATGAGTTAAGAACATACTTCCTTTTTTTGTAAAAACAATTTGAGGCTGTTGGTTTTGATCAATTTTCTTAACAATGTCTTTTATTAATTTATCCGTTTTATTCTTTTTCATTGGTTTTGAGCTCAAGGCTATATCTAGACCTTGAGTAGACATTGCTCTTTTAGACCAAGATGTTGCCACATGATCAGCAATATAAGACTGAAGACGTTCATGAGATGATAGTTCATACAAATTTTCAAACCCTGGAATATCTACCGTCTGATTATCAACGATTTTATCAATAATATCTTTATAGTACTCTACGGCCTTATCTTGCTCTTGCTCATTTGTACTATCTAAAGAAAAAGGTGGTTTAGATTCTTTATCAAAGAAACCTAATCGATTAAATTTAGAAGATACAGATGCATGTCCCCAACAGTAACCTTGTGTGGCCTCATGTTGTGAACCTCCGCCTCCATTTCTAAATGCTAAGGAATTTTCCTTTGCAGAGTAGTCAGAGATATCCTTAACTTCTGGTCTTTTAAAAATATCAAAGTTATCTGGACACAACCTAGAGCATGGACATTCATCCTTTGAACAAGTTCCCCAAGGAACACATGAACAGACACTACCTCTAATTTTGTCGTGAATCTTTTGGATATCTCCTAGACCTTCACTAACACTCTTTCTCTTTACCCAACATTCAGCAGGTATCTCAGACTTCGCGTTATCTCTTTTTTCGATTGAAGCATATTGGTACTGACTTACTCCCTCGCTAATCTTATCTACTGGAAGTGAAAAAAGGTTTTTAATGGCGCTCCCTACTCCTAGACCTGTTTGATCACAACCAGAAGAGAAAAGCATGACGAATAGGAGGAAAATGAAGTTCTTTTTCATTTTAAATCCTCCAACGCATTAACGAGGTAGACCATTGACTCACTTCTATCTTTTTTCAAAGAACTTAGAATACCTGCAATATCATCTTTACTCGGAACTTTTTTATTTTGATACTGAATCAGAACCTTGCAAGTTTTCATTCTCCAAGAAAATGAATTAGGATACTTATTTAAGACTTCCTCACAGGCCAGTGGAAACTTCTTCTTTCCAATGACCAGTCCTCTAAGAATGTCATATTTAATCTTAGTATTAATATCACGAGTCTCAATATTGGACCCATTGATTAAAGATAGTGCTTCTTTATAACTTTTCTTTTCAACTAAACTCTTAATAGATGTATCTTTCGAGTACTGACCATAGAAGCCTTCGTAATTCATACTACTAGTCTTATTTATAAAATTGCTTTCTATGAATTTCATATATCTCTCAATACCTGCATCCTTTATTTTTCCGGATTTTTTAAAATAGGCCATAGTCTTATCATAACTACTCTTTGAAACTTTCTTATCTAGGGCATGATCAATTGCCATTAAATTAATATAAGCTTCAGTTAGATCAGCATTCGATACATTTAACTTAATAGCTTTTTCGTAATACTCTTTAGATTTTTCGAAGTAGTTATAGTTATAAAGTTCTCTTGCAACAAGGTTATAAATTTGAAAAGTTTCAGTTTTTGATTTCTTTGCGTTTTTTAGCTCAGTCGTGAAGATCTGCTCTATCTGTTCTATCGTAAGATCAGCATCTTTTGAAAAAATTGAACTCTGAAATAAAAGACATAGTATAAAAAATAATTTTTTCATTAGGCTCCTCTAAACTTTCTTTAATATTGTATATAGTTTTAGTACGAGAATGAAGCCTAAATAATTTTTCCTAACTTAGTTTCCTAAATTTAGATAGTTACACAATTAGAGATACAAATAGTGATGCCTATAAATTTAGTCAACTACTAGAGAATGGAGCTGGCCTAAGATAATGACCAGCTTAAATAGAAATTAAAAAAGAGCGTTGTCTGCGTAAGGAACTAAGTCGCTTGCACATCCCTGCTTCTTAGCATTGTAAGAGATATGCTTAATTCCATTCTTATACCAACGTACTTCTAGAACTTCATCAGAAGATAGCGCCCTAATGACTACGATATCACCATACATTTCCATTTGAGGTGTTGATAAATGATCGTAAGAATTAAACTGAACATATCCACCGTATTGAGTTGAAAAGAACTTCGTCTCAATATCATCTACAAAAAAGTCTTCATCATGAGATAGCCAATTTAATACTTTCTTTGTATTGCTATGAAACTTAGTAGATTCAATCTTAAATCCGATCTCACTTAACGCTTCATTACTACAGGTTGCAAAAGTGTTAAAACCAAATAATAGAGCTACGCTAATTAGTAAACCTTTCATAATTCTCTCCTTAAAATATAAAAAAAAATTATTTCAAAAAAGGTATTTAATGACAAGGGAAAAGGGTCTATGAACTCTTTCCTAGAGGTAATCTAGGAAAGAGTAAGAAGTTTTAAGATTCTATAGCTAGAGAAATCATCTTAGTAAGTTTTTCTAGATCTTCAAACTTCACATTGTGAAACATAGAAATTCTAAATTGATTCTTACCAAGTTTTCTATAAGCATCGATACCATTAACTGTACCTTCTTTAGTAAAGGCAGCAATAATATCTTCAGCATTGTACTTATCATCAACATCAATAGTAGCAACAGCTCTTGAGCGGTACTTACTCTCTGCTACATAACAGCTTAAGTAAGGTTTTTCTTCGGCCCAAGAATAGAGAAGTTGTGCTTTCTTATCGGCATACTCACAAGCTTTTTCATAACCACCAAATTCATTCATAAGCTTCACTTGCTCATTTAAGAAAAAGAGAGTTGAAATTGAAGGAGTATTATAAGTTTGATTTTTTTCAGAATTTGAAATTGCAGCATCAAAACTCATGATTCCAGGAATATAACGATCTGATCTCTTCTCTATCTCAGCTGCCCTCTTAAGAGCTTTTGGTGACATAAAGGCCACAAATAATCCCCCCTCAGAAGCAAAAACTTTTTGTGGAGAAAAGAAGAAAACATCAGTCTTAGAGATATCACATCTAATCTGTCCAGCTCCACTTGTGGCGTCTACACATAGAAGTGTATCAGCATCAACTGTTGGCAAGCTTTCTAACTGAACACCAGTAGATGTTTCGTTTAAAGTAACAGCTACAAGATCTGCGTCAGCAATATTTTCAGCTCTAACTCCGTCTCCGTATTCCGACTTGATTTCCTGGGCATCAATCCAAGGAACATCCTTACTTGCTTTAAACCACTTTGAAGAAAACTCTCCACAAGTAAAGTGAGCGGCCTTCTTGTCAACTAATCCAAGGGCAATCATATCGAAGAAGAAAGTAGCTCCTCCATTACCCAGAACAACAAGATAGTCGCTTGGAACATTAAAGAATTTAGTTAAACCTTCTTGAACCTCTTTAACGAGATTTTTAACAGCTGGTTTTCTATGAGAAGTTCCCAATAAGTTTGGACCTGTCGCAGCAAGTTTTTCTAAGAAATCCACTGGGATTAGAGATGGGCCACAACCAAATCGAGGGTCACTAGGTATAAGTTCTTTCGGTGTTTTATAGTTTTCAAACATGGTCTTTTCCTTGATCAAAATTTACTAGTAATGATAAATGCTTTCTTCTCTTTTGAATACCCAAATATTCATTGTCAGACCCTTTAAGATTTATCACAATATTCGAATGAAAAAACTATATCTTATCGCGTTAATCGCATATTATTCAATGTCTAGCTTTGCGGCAGAAACTGTCATTAAAGAAGATAAATTTCTGGCCATTAAAGACTTCTACGCAGGGGCCGGCAGCCTTACCCAATTTCTAGGCAAGGCCCAGACAGATGAGTCTGGCTCTACAGATAAATTTGACTTCAATCCTTATATTAGCATCGGTACTGAGTTTCACTTATATGAAAGCTTCTCTATTACCCCTGAAATTGCATTTGGATTTCCTTGCTCAGGTAGAGATGAAAGAATCTCCAAATGGAGTTACTGGCTACAAGCTCTTGGGGCCTATAGTTATAAAGATTTCAAATTTAAATTTGGTCCTGGTCTAATGATGAATCAAATTTCTTCTGACGGGGGAACTCAGACTTTAAATAATGGAACTGGCTCCAGTGATTTTCCAATGCCAAATGGGAGTTCTACTTCTAGAAACTTAACTTTAAATACTGCTGCTCAATGGGAGTTTACTAAAGACGTCTCAACTAGAGTTGAGGCATGGATTGTAAACGTAACAGACTCCGAGTCTAGATCTCT
This sequence comes from Halobacteriovorax sp. HLS, assembly GCF_004006665.1. Lineage (NCBI taxonomy): Bacteria > Pseudomonadati > Bdellovibrionota > Bacteriovoracia > Bacteriovoracales > Halobacteriovoraceae > Halobacteriovorax > Halobacteriovorax sp. HLS. The sequence goes on along the minus strand of NZ_QOCL01000012.1, from coordinate 35,823 downwards.
GAGTTACACCCTAAGCTTCTACTATCACTTCGGATCAACACTATGGTAAATCTAATCATTGCTCTTTTAGCAAGCATCTCTCTCAATACGCAGGCCTTTACGCTCAATACCTCTTTTGCTGCTTCATTTGATAAAGAGGAAGTTGTCATTAATATGGCCACTCACGACTGTGATGAAATTCCTTTTACAAACGATGAAATTTTATCAATGGCATTAGAAGGTATGGAAAAATTTTGGAATACAGTTCCAACAAGTAAGCTAAAGCTTAGAAGAGGTTCTCACATCGTAGTCAGTAACGACTTTTCAACTGAAAGAATTTGCAGCTCTAATTCAGGATCGTGTACTCCAAATCCTGCCCTTGCTGGTGTTACGGAAATCTTGATGAGCTGTAATAAGGATACAGGAACAGGTTCAGCAAACTTTCCATCAAATAGTGTCCTAGCAGTTACTCTTCCAATTCATACTTCTGGAACTGCAATAAAAGGTTCTGTTATCCTTTTAAATAATAAGACAGGCTCAGGTCTGGCCTCTCTAAGTCGAGAAGAGTTCGTCTCAGTATTGGCCCATGAAGTTGGTCATGCAATTGGGCTTGGTCACTCACCTGTTAGAGACTCTCTTATGTACTACGCGAATATATCTAATAGACAATTACTAGGACAAGACGATCACGATGGTGTTAGCTATTTATATCCTAGAGAGCAACCTGTTAGCTGTGGAACAATCGCCTATATCGATGAAGATAAGATGAAGGGATTACTCTCATTTACTTTTTTAGCAATGCTTATGTTCTTTACACTAAGATTTAAAAGACAGAACACTCTAGCTGCTTAGCTATAGAGTGTTCCTCTCTTTTCACATTCGCTTTCATAGTCTTTTAGCCACTTCTTTTCACATTCTTCTAATAGATCGAAGTTAATTAGCTTATGATCAAATCCAATATAAACTAGCGGTTCAAAACAAAGTAAATCTTTATGTTCAGGATGCTCAACAACAGTAACAATATTTTCAAGTCTTACTCCTCCAAAACCAGGTAAATAAATACCTGGCTCAATGGAGCCAACATTACCAAGTTCTAGACCTATAGAAGACGTTGGAGAGAACCTAAGACCACCTTCATGCACATTAATACCTACTCCATGCCCTGTTCCGTGAGCATAGTTAAACCCTGCTCTAAGAATTGGACTTCTTGCTAGAGCATCTATCTGCGAGCCCCATGTTCCTTTAGGAAATACTGCATACTGGGCCTGTAACATTCCTTTTAAAACTAGAGTGTAGATGAGCTTTTGTTTTTCGCTTGCCTCACCATTGCCAAGAAAAATTGTTCTTGTAGTATCTGTGGCAAATCCAGCTTCAAAGTATCCGCCTGAATCAAGTAAAAGGATCATTGAATCTTTAGCGATAACATCTTTGCTAGGGCTAGAGTAATGAATGATTGAAGAGTTTGCCCCTAGGCCTGAGATTGTTCCAAAGCTCTGCTCTTTACTTCCGTTCGCTTCATAGAAGTGAGTTGTTTTATGAAAGATATCAACTTCAGAGATACTCTCACCTTTATTGAAGCTATCTCTAACCCAACGTAGAGTTTCGATAATAGATTTATCTCCAGCTCTAAAAGCATCTTTCATTAACTTTATTTCATCAGCAGTTTTTACAGCATGGGCCTTAGTAATCCCCATAGCTTTTGCCACAAGTTGATCTTTACCAACTCTCTTTTCAAGTTGCTGATAATCAGTGAGGTTAATTAATTGTGGATCATAGAAAATAGTTTCAATTCCTTCTAAAGAACAATCTTTAGAGAAATTTTTAAGGTTCATTTTATCAATTGAGATAAAATCTTCCATCTCATTAACTTCATAATGAGTAGGAACGGCAAGCGAAATTCCATCTCTTTTAACTAAACATCTCGCCATAAAACTACTTTGAAATGGAAGACCATATCCTCTAAGATTTGTGATCCATGAAATAGAGTCTAAGGCACTAATCCAAAATGCCTCTGAGTCATTTAAAATTTTAGCGACCTTATCTTTCGCGCTAATAACATTACTAACACAAGTGAGTGTTGCATCTTTTGAAAATTCTTGAAACTTAACAATATTAAAAATGGCTTCATCATTTTGGATGGTAATTGCATCAATGATTTTTTCTAGGGCCTCATAGCTTCCTAGGCTTGATCTATCTCCATTCATCCACAGTGAGGAGATATTAAGTTCACTGACCTTTTTAAGAAGCTCTTCAAACAGACTTGAGCCAAAAGCACACTTCACAACTTCAACATTACTTGCCTTGATTTCAATATCTGCCTGTTCATGATAGCGTCCATCTACAAAGAGTAAGCTCTTACCTGATGCTAGAACTAGAACTTCTGCCACTGATCCAGAGAATCCACTAAAGTAGTAGCGATGACATTCTTGCAAAGGGACATACTCATTCATAAAGATATCAAAGCTAGATATATAAGCGGCCTCAATGGAGTGATCTCGTAAGTACTTCGAGAAAGTGTCTATATTAGATTCAATAATCTGTGTTTCTAGTGAAAAGTTATGTCTCAAGTGAAAATCTCCTACTTTTTTCCTTTAATTTTATTTTCTTTAACCGAAAAGTATTAAAAGTTTAGTAATTTAAATAATTTTAAGGATTTATAGCAAAATGCAAGTTAATTTAGCAAAGGTTGTTTTAGTAATTCTAAGTGTTTTTCTCTTAAAAATCACTGTGGCCGATACTTTTAGGGATAATCAGGCGAAACTTCCAAAATCTGCAATAAAAATTACTGGACAAGATTCTCACTAGTCAGAGCATCAAAGTGCTCTCCTCTTTTCAGGTAGTTATCATATTGATCAAAGGAAGGAAAAGCAGGAGAAAAGAGAACCCCTCTACTTCTTTTATCTTTTTTTATTTCTAATACCACCTGATCTAGCTTTTCAAAATATACGCAATTAAGTTTACCACCCACTTCAGCATAGAGCGCCTTGCCCGCTTCTCCGAATAAGTACACCTTACTGGCAAGAGACTTGATGAAGATTGCTTTTTCATTCATGGCATCTCCACTTCCTCGCAACTGACCTCCTAAAATTAGATCAATTTCAACTCTTGGATGAGAAAAGGCGAAGGCCTTAAGAGCAGTGAAAGTGGCCTCCCAATTAGTGCTCTTTGCATCGTTATAAACAAGTAAGCCCTTTCTCGAATCTCTTTTTTGTAGTCTGTACTTTACTCCATAGAAATTTTTAAGAGCTTCTGTTCCAAGCTCCCAAGAAACTGCGACCTCACTCAAGAGCTTAGTGGCAAAGAGTAAGTTAGATAAATTATGGGAACCAATTAAGTGAAATGAATCAATTAAGTTAACTGAGATATCACTCACACTTTCAGGAGCATGCAAACGTTCTATAAAACAATTAGTACGTAGCTCTTTTTCAAATTTTCCCAAGTCCCCGACAAAGAGTTTAACTTCTTCATTTAAACGATCTGCAATATTAAACTTTGCGTGAGCATAGTCGCGAACATTCTTATATCTCTCACCGTGACTCGGAGTTATATTTAAAATTGCCGCAGTATCGCTTTTGAATGTTTCCATACTTTCTAGCTGAAAACTAGATAGCTCTAAGATAATAAGATCTGCTTTTGCTCTGTTCTTAGAAAGAACTTCATAAGCATAATCGGCAAATGGAGTTCCAATATTCCCACCTAAGAAGGTGGCCTGACCTGCACCTCTAGCAAGTAGATCAATTAAGGTAACTGTTGTTGTCTTTCCATTAGTACCAGTCACAGAGATGATTTTGGATAAGTCATTTTTTAGGGCCCTGTAGGCCAGCTCAATTTCAGAAATGACTGAAATCTTTTTAGCGTGAACTTGCTCTAGGATTTCAATCTCGCGAGCAATGCCTGGAGATAGAACGATAAGGTTCATTTTTAGAAGTAGCTCACCTAAGCTGGCATCTTCTTGTGAGACGAGTTTAATATCACTAAATTCACTTAGTGAAGATTTCCATTTTTCCACATTTCCGCTATTTACAGCAAGTACGTTGGCCCCAAGCTTTCTTAAAAGTCTTACGCTGGCGATACCAGATTTCCCCATACCAATGACTGCAATATTTTGCCCTAGAAATTCCACCCAATTCTCCATTTAAACTTTAAATACTAGAGGCGATGCTCTATAACTTCTTTAAATTTTATAGGAAATACTTTGAACTTTAAAGAGCACTTTGACAGACTCACACATTATTTAGCTCCATATCGCAATTTTTGGGCAAAAGAGCTACTTGAGGACTACCCAGAGGTCATGGAAGATTATGATCCGCAGTGGTTGGACTATTTAAGAGGTCTTACAAAAGAGCAGCTATGGCGCTTTGACTGCTTTGGAGATACTAGTTTCGTTACTCACAAAGATCTAAAAGAAATGGTTGATGGATTGGGACAACTGACTAAGCTTGAAAAGTTTGCTGACTATGACAAGAAAGATTTTCCAGACTGGGCCTTTCGTAAAGTTAAAGAAAAGAAACGTCATGAGATCACCTTGATTACTTCTTTAGTAAATGAGCTAAACCATAAGTATCAATTTTCTCACACTACGGATATTGGAGGAGGAGTTGGTCACCTTGCGAGAATTCTTGCTCACTACTACGGTGTTAGAACTAAGACAATCGATATAGATAAGAAGTTTCAAGAAATTGGAATGAAAAGGGCCAAAGCATTTCCACTACCAGAAGGTTCAAGTGATTTAGAGTTTATTCACATGGATTTTCTTAAAGAAAAAGATCCAAAGAAAATGGCCCAGATATTTTCCAACGACTCCATGACTCTTGGCCTACACACTTGCGGCTCTCTTGCTAATGCACTTATAGAAACCCATATAAAAATGAAGACTAAGTCGCTTCTAAATTTTGGTTGCTGCTACTTAAGACAGGACCCTAACAAGGATCTAAACCTTTCTAGCTATGCCCAGACTCATACTAATTTGAAGTTCACCAATTGGTCTTTAACTATAGCCACTAGAGGTTACTCAAGTATGAGCTTTGAAGAGTTTGAGCTTAAAGAAAGAGTAAAATTCTATCGCTATACTCTTCACCTACTCTTAAGTGAGATACTTAAGAAGAATTCCTTTCTAACTGTTGGAGACTCTCATCGAAGAGAGTACTGGGGAGACTTTGCAAGCTATGCTCAAAAGAAGCTAGCAGCTCTAAAGATTGAACATGATTACTCTTTAGAAGATCTCAATAACTACTATGAGAATATTGAAATTAGAAAGAAAGTAGAAGATCTCTATCTCGCAAATATAATTAGGTGGCAATTCGGTCGGGCCTTGGAGCACTATATCTTAACTGATCGTTGTCTATGGTTAGAAGAAGCAGGTCATAAAGTTCAAATGAAAGAGCTCTTCGATGAAAAGCTCTCCCCTAGGAATATTGGAATACTCGCCCTTTAAAAGAGCGAGTAAGAAATTATCTTAAAAATAACATTTCGTAGAAAGTTGGAAGTTCCCAAAGAGTGTTTGGAATCATATCTTCAATTTCATTACTAGCTGTAGCAACTTTTTCAGACATTGGGTAAACAACATTGGCAATCTCTAGTGCTCTCTTATCCTCTTCATGAGGAAGGTTGGCCACCATACTCTTGAAAGTCGTAAGAGTTGCATAAAGAGTTTCAACAGCAAAGTTAAACTTCTTATACATCTCAGTTTCAACAGAAGACTCTAGTCCAATATCTTTTTGAATTTTGATAACTTCACCAAGTTTCTTCTTATATGCAAGAGAACTTGGAAGAACATTCTTTTCAATTAGGCCAATGAGTGTAGAGAACTCAATTTCTCTTAGAGTGATATATCTCTCACAAAGAACATTGTAGCGCATCTCTAATTCATTCTTCTTAAAGATTCCTGTCTCTTCTAAATACTTTGTTTGCTCAGAGTCTAAAAGCGTTGGTAGAGCGTCGGCAGTTGTTTTTAAATTCGGCAGCCCTCTTTTTTGCGCTTCTTCTAACCATTCCTGAGAGTAACCATCACCATTAAAGATAATATTCCACGATTTAGTAATTAACTTCTTAGTTAATTTCATTAGAGCAGTGTTAATCTCGGTTTCAGAGCCAGTTTTAATCTCTTCTTTTAAAAACTCTACCGCTTCAGAAAATACTTCGGCCACGGCAGCATTTAGAATACTCAGAGGAAAACCAATTGATTGAGTCGAACCGACTGCTCTGAACTCAAATTTATTTCCTGTAAAAGCAAAAGGTGAAGTTCTATTTCTATCAGTATTATCCATTGATAAGTTTGCTAACTGATGAGCTCCAAGGTCAAGTGTTACATCCCCTGTTGGACTAAATGTATTACCATCTTTTATTGCTTGAAAAATACCTTCAAGGTTACTACCAGTAAATACTGACATTATTGAAGGAGGGGCCTCGTTTGCTCCTAGTCTGTGATCATTTCCTTGAGAAGCAATTGCAACTCTTAGTAGTTTGGATCTTCTGTGAACAGCTTCAATAACGATGGCCGTTACCGCTAGGAATCTAAGGTTCGAGTGAGGTTCTTTACCTGGCTCTAAAAGATTAAGACCAGTATCTGTGGCCATAGACCAGTTTAGATGTTTTCCAGAACCGTTAACTCCTGCAAATGGTTTCTCGTGAAGAAGTGCAATAAAGTCATGCTTTTCTGCCACATCTTTAATCGTCGCCATCACTAACTGATTATTGTCGGCCGATACGTTTGCATCTCTAAAGATTTGAGCAAGCTCAAATTGTCCAGGTGCAACTTCATTATGTCTTGTCTTAGCAGGAACTCCTAACTTGTGAAGCTCATAATCAATCTCTTCCATACATGCTAGAACTCTTCCAGGAATTCTTCCAAAATAATGATCATCTAATTGCTGATTCTTATGAGAAAGAGAACCTAATAGAGTTCTTCCAGTCATTACAAGGTCAGGTCTAGCGAAGTAGAAGCCCTTGTCGATAAGAAAGTATTCTTGTTCGGCACCACAAGTTACTGTAACTTTCTTTACATCCTTTAAACCAATTAAGTTCATAAACTCTGTAGAGAGTTCATTTAAATTTGTAATCGATCTAAGTAGTGGTGTTTTAATATCTAGGGCATCTCCATAGTAAGAAACAAATGCCGTTGGTATACAAAGAGTTAATCCGTTTGGTCCTTCAAGAAGAAACATTGGAGAAGTTAGATCCCAAGAAGTATAACCTCTTGCTTCAAATGTAGATCTAGAACCTCCATTTGGAAATGAAGATGCATCTGGCTCACCTTGTACAAGTTGTGTCGCCGAGAGTTTTTCAATTGGTAGATCATTTTCAAAATCTAAGAATGCGTCGTGCTTTTCAGCAGTTGATCCAGTTAGTGGTTGAAACCAGTGACAAAAGTGCGTGGCTCCTTTAGAGACGGCCCATTCAGTTACGGCCTTGGCCACGAGGTCCGCATGCTCTTTTTTAAGAGATGAACCAAGCGTCGATACTTCTTTAAGTTCTAATTTAACAGACTCAGGAATTCCTGGTGCAGTTGAGAAATGAAAGACATTCTGTCCGTAATACTCACTGGCCTTTAGAAAATCACCCTTCGCATCAACTGGTCGCTTGAAAGTTTTTTCTGTTCTTTTTACGGCCACTTTTTTTGCACTAAGTCTACTTTGCTTTGATGGCATGCTCGCTCCTTAAGTCATTAAAATCATCAATGATATGAGTTTACAATTTAAAGCTAGCTAGTGAAAGAGAAAATTTAAGGAATTAGGTTTCTTCTAATTAGAAAGAGTTAAGAAGATCTTCAAGTGCATTGACGCGAGTCATGCAAAGCATTAATGTTGCAAATATAAAAAATAGAACTTTAGCAATTGCTTCATTTACTTCGTGTGGCATCATAGTTAATCTTCTCCTAGAGTTAATAGTTATGACAAATCGATAACGCTTATGCAACAAGAAATTTCCAATCTATTCGACAACCTTCATTGTGTATTGCTAGATACTTATGAGGGCGAGATTCCCCAAAAAGTCTCTCACAGATACCCAGCTCCTAAAAGGGCCAGACTTCACTATACTTCACGCCTTGCTTTACAAGGTGCGCTAAAAATGGTGAGCGATAGAGACTTCTTAGAATATGATGAGCTAGAGATTATTAATCATCAATACCTTAAAGAAGATCGCAGAATTCTAGTCTCAATTTCACATACCAATGACTTTGCTGTTGCCAGTGTCAGCGACTCTGATCAACTAAGCTCGATTGGAGTAGATCTTGAAGTCTCAACAAGAGAAATCAAAGAAGGGATATATAAATTCTTTATCAATGAATCTGATCAAATCACTAACACACTTGAACTTTGGTGTATCAAAGAAGCGGCCTTTAAAGCTCTATCCCCTCTCTATCAAGAAGAAAAAACACTAGTGCTTAAAGATATAAATATTTTGAAAGATGGAACTTTCCACTTAAGCCAATGCAAAGACCTAAGTGGATTTTGGAAATTAGAGAGTAAGGAGGACAAACTCCTTACTCATGCAATTATTTTAAAAAAGTAATCGTTTGAGCTTCATCACTACTCTTTAGTGCTTTAATTTTTCGTGGTCCTTTTTCACAAAGCACACTAACTTCATTAAGAACACCAACCCTTGCAACTAGAAAAGTATATGTTTTATTTACTTCTAAGAAGTTTTCACTTTTAGGAAAATTCGTCTTATTCAATCTCATTCCATCTATTGCAATCAATTCATCTCCGGCATTGAGCCCACACTTATAGGCCACACCATCAAGAACAACACTTTGAATGGTAATATTATCGCCCTGATAAAGTGGAGTTAGGCCAAGATTAACTTTATCACTTTGCTCATACTCAACTTCAATTCCCATCTCTTTTAAAATTGCCTCAAAGTCGATTTCTTCACAAGACTCGATCATATGCTTAAACTTGTCACTGACTTGCGCACCTCCGAGCTTTTCAACCATCGCATACACTTCATCTGCACTTACACCTAAGTCAGGATTAGACTTATACCTTTGCCAAAGTAAATCAAATAAAGCATCAATACCAGAGTTGTTCTTCACAAGCATTACGTTAAGAGCGAAGAATACTAGTCCACCCTTTAGGTAGTAGCTTATTGAAGAGTTCGCAGAGTTTTCATCTGGTCTATAAAGTTTAATCCATGCATTAAATGAACTATCTTCAAGAGAGTGAAATCTTCTTCCAGGAGTTGCGTAGTATCTATTAAGATTTACTACCATTGACTCTAAATACTCACTTAGTGTTGTGAGTCCCGCTCTAAATACAAAGAGCTGGTCCATAAAGCTTGTAAGACCTTCTGTTAGCCAGTGCATTTTTGTTTTTGCTTCATTTAAGTAGTCAAATGGCCCAAGCTCAACTGGACGAATTCTTTTTACATTCCAAGTATGGAAGTACTCATGAGCAACAAGTTCTAACCAACCAATATAATCCTTACGACTTGTCATCGCAAAAGAGCCATACTGAAGAACTGTCGAGTTACTATGCTCAAGTCCCCCAAAGAGTCCCGGTGAAAAATGAGTCATAAATGTATACTTCTCATACGGAATATCTTTAGTCGTTTTAAGAACAGTCTCAACTATTGTTTTAATATCTGCTTTTAAATTGTGACTATGCTTCATGACAGGTCCATACCAGCATAGTTCGTGATCGACACCATTAACTCTAAAGCCATCTGTTTCTTGACAACCAATTTCTATTGGAGAATCAATAAGCTCATCATAATCCTTGGCCCCATAGAGAAAGACCTCTCTTTTAGTCGAGATATCTTTAAGTCCTGTAGATAGCTTCGACCAAAGGGCCGGAAATTGAACTTCTAATTCAGGTTCAAGGATTTGCTTATTTAAGATTCCCATCAGCACACTAGGCCCATGAATAAAAGCGTGATTAATATCTACATGTGAAGTTCTAACAGTGAGCTCGTGACAGTAAACATCATAAGATATTTCAAATTTCGAAGACTCACCTTTTAGATCAGAATTTTTAAAATCAACAAGATAGACACCCTTATCAACCTGTTCAAATTGGTAATATTCACCAGTGGAATTTAAGGCCTTAAAGTTTCTGATATTTCTTCCATACTCACGCATAAGGTATGACCCAGGTGACCATGAAGGTATAAAGAAAGATAATTGTTCATCATTTGCGGTGCGTTCTCCAGAAATAATCACACTTAAGTAGTGAGTTTCTGGTTGAGTAATCTTGATTTTGTACTTCAATTTCATAAAAATAAAACCTTTCTAAAAAATCCCTTGAAATTAAGGTTCGCTTTAAGCTAGAAACTTACTCATTAGATAAATGAGTTTTCAAAATTTACATGACAAAGAACTTTTCCACAAGCTTTGTCACACTGCACACTACACGAAGAAGAGAACATTTATGGCCTTTAAAGAAAATAAAATTAACCCAGAGCTCATAGAGAAACCTGTCGTATTTTTTACTCAGAGATCTCTTGATCAATTGAAATTAATTTTAGAAAACGACTTCACTTTAGCTGGAAAATATTTTCGAATATTAGTTTCTGGCAAAGGCTGTGACGGTTTCACTTACTCAGCAGGTTTCACAGACCTAAAAGAAGATGACTTTCTCATTCAAATTGAAAATTGTGACGAAGAAATTTTCGTTATAATGGATCCTTTTGCTTCTTTCTATCTACAAGAAAGTTCGGTAGACTTTATTCAAGACTTTGAAAAAGATACAGAGGGATTTGTCATCACTAATCACCTGCAAAAGAAATATGCAGGAAAGTTTTGGCGTAAAGATCAGGAGCTCACTCCCCCTCTGATTTAGAAGGGGATCAAGTGGACTATAGATACTTAAAGGCATTTCTTTTAACTGCTGAATTTTCAAGTTTCTCAAAAGCTGCAGAATCATTAAAAATTGCTCAATCGGCAGTAAGCCGACAAATCAAGCTTCTCGAAGAGAGTCTTGACCAAGAACTCATTATTAGATCATCTAAGAAAGTACTCTTAACTAATAAAGGTAAGGAACTTTACTTAGCTGCCAAACAATTTGATGAGATGAGTGATAATATTTTTCAAAAAGAAGATGATAGACCACTTCGTATTGGTATCCTAAATGGTCTTCTAAAGAATTGGTTCATGCCCTATCTGACGAAGTACTGTAAGAAGTATCAAAGACAAATCTCTATTCATATTGAAGATCAGCCTCAACTTAGGGCCGGAATCGAAGAAGGAAAGTTTGATATAACTTTCTCGACGGATAATCTACAGTCTGAACTTGTCTCTTCTTTAAAACTTTTTAGTGAAAAGCTGGTACTTATCTCTAAAAGTGAAGTCGATTTAAAGAAGCTACACGATTATAGATGGATTGTTTTTAGTGACGGCGATAATTTATTTAAACTCTCAAAGAAACAGGCGAAGTCTGTTATAACAGTAGATTCAATTCATACCATTCTCACACTTGTAAGAAATAATCTCGGCCTAGCAGTCGTGCCTTACCATGTACTAAAGAAGAATGAATCTCTTTGTATCTATGAGTTGCCAAAGCTTCCTAATTCAGAAATTTTCATGACAACTCTAAGCTATAAGCAACTACCACAACATATAAAAGAGCTTACCAACTTAATCCAAGCTTCTTAAAAGCCAAATGAACTCTTCTCTAACACTATCCTTTTCAAGGCATGGTTTAGAGAAGTTGATAAAGTGAATACTGCCTTCAACATTTAAGTGAAAGCCCTCAGCGCTAATATCAAAGAGAGAGACTTCCCCCTTTAGCTCTAGAATCTGATCTCTATACTTATTTAGAGCAGACTGATGATCATTATTCATATGATCGATTATCCCCTGCTTATCATCCCACCAATTCGGTATTTCACTAGCGAATTCACTTGCTTCAATCCAGCTTATTTTGCCAAATCCTTCAATAAATCTAACTCTAGCAGCAGTTAAGCTATAAAAGTTAAAGTCATGGGCCTCGAAGTAGCGCTTAGATTCGGGATAGAACTTTGTATATAGCTCACAGGCAAGCTCTTTTTGTGCACCTTCTTTAAGAAGCGTGGCCTTACCTACAATAGAACATCTCGATGCCTTTTGCTTATTGGGAGCCGTTTGGTCGTAAACAGTAAAGGAGATATTAGGATCAATATGAATATTCTTAGTATGCATTGCAATTTCACTAATAAGAATAATGACTTCTCCAGTTGGAGTTAGAACAAACGGACAGATAGATCCGTATGGATAGACCTCTCCTTCATAGTTCATTTGAGTAGCGAGAACTCCCGTATCAATTTTATGTAAAAGTGCTTTTGCTGAAAATGCTTTATCTGTCATAGTTTCTCCGTGAAACTATGTTAACTCAAATCGTCTAAATGTATAGAGATCGAAGCTGTAGAAATCATAAATTTTTCTATCTATACTCGTAAAGAATTATCAACTACTTTATATGCTGATTACAGAACTTAGCAAAGACACTCTTATGCTGTTCTAAATCAAATATAGGAGAGATTGCGACTCTGACAATATAGTCTTTATCACCTTCTTTAGTCGTTCCTTGAGTTGAAGTCGCAGGAATAGTCCAGTAACAACCTTTCAGTTGTCCATAGCTCACACAATGCTTACTCTCATCAGGAATTTCATTTATCATCATCTTAATAAGCAATAAATTTAGCTCTCTCTTATGGGCCTCTCTCTGTCGTGCATTATCCCCCTTAGTAGGAAGATCAAGAGAGAAAACTGATGGAGTAAAGCCTTTACTTGCGAGCTCTTTTGAGACGAAGTTTATCTTCGCCTCAGGTAGAGTTTGTTCAATAAAGTCTACAAAGGCACGAGTATTCTTATAGGCCTCGCTGATTCTCTCTACCATTGAAGGCATCTGATTTGCTAAAGTCTCAACTTGAAAAGGTGTTGCTTGATTATCACAAACCTGTAAGTGCTTTTCTATATAGCTTCCAAGTTCATTAGCAATTTCATTTGTCACACAGTATCCAGCAGTACACAGACCACCAGAAGGAAACTTAGAACCACTTACATAGGAGATTGTTTTAACACTAGAAAGAAAATCCCCCTGACCAAGGAAGAGGACATTTGGACAAAATGTTTGATCTAGAATAAATACCGGGGCAACAGCAGTTGCACCTTCACTTGTGAGACGCTTCTTTGCTAGGGCCTGCCTAAGTCTATCAAGATCAGGAACTTCAACTCTAGGATTAGTAGGAATTTCAGCTATGATAAATGGAATAGCGTCGGCACTTGCCACTTGGGACAAAACTTTTTCAACACTAGCAACCATATCCTTTCCACCATCGACTGGTAGATCCAAGATCTCAACATTATCAATACAAGCGGCCACTCTTCTGGCCTGGTCATTGGTTCCCCCATAGCAATTTGGTGGAACAATGAACTTAATCTTCTTACCTGGGTAAACCTCATAGCTATGATGGATTAGTCCCATCATGATGGCGTACTGAATAGATAATCCACAAGAACCTAAAGATGCATCAGTTGATGTATTCGTGATTTCTTTAATGGCACTTAGAGCACGAGTTCTATTTTTGCTCTCACCGACTAAATCAGGTGATAATTTCTTAACTCCAACAAAGTGCTCTAGAACACTTAGACAATCGTTTGGAGTCATCGCAATTGATTCACGTCTTCTTACGTGTTGAATTTCAGAAATATAAGCTTCACTCTCGCTTCCATTCACAAGAATGACACTACCTAATTGGGAATCTGCAAATACAGTAAAGTCTGCACTTGCTTCTAGCTCACTTGTAAAGAGTTCATCAAAAGAAGATAGAGCTACTGTTGTTCCAGAGAAGTCTGCAGCTTCACAGTAATCAGTTGTTCTTTTAAGCTCAAAGTTATAACCATAAATATCTTTTAGAATGGACTCATCAAAGTGCTTTGGTAATTCATTCTTATAAAGAATTTGAGTAGGTACTTTAGAGAGAAGATTCTTTCTAAGGATTGCTAAGATAGGCATTGTTTGAGAAGAAAAGCTTATGACATTCTTTTCATCTAGGTTTCTTTCTTTGGCAATAGTCCATTCTAAAATACATGACAGAGGATGACCGAGGCGGATATAGTCAAATGCAGTAGGAAGATTCTTTAGCTCTTTTTCAAAGTCACTACTTTTAGAGTTTAAAGATTGCAGCTTTTCTAAGAACTCAACCTTGGCCAATTCTTCATTGTAAATATCTAAGCGATGGGTAGTAAGTTGGAGCCAATCAGATGGCATAGCGTCTAAAATACTCTTAATAAAATCCATTGTAATTCCTCTGTCTATTATCCTCATAACATACATGAACTAGACAAAAGAATCAAAGAAAGAGATGGAATTGCCCTAGGAGTATGAAAATAGTAAGGCACTTTATCAATACGAACAAAGGCAAAAAAGAGCAATGAGAAGCTTTGATAAGGTCTCCTAGTCTTCCAATGGCTAATTAAGGAAAATAATAATTAAGACACTTCATTTTTTCAATAGCTCATGTCAATTACAAATATTAACAACCTTTAAAAGGATATTGGTACATAGGTTTGCCATTTTTATCATATGGATGAACCCAAAATTTCACGTTCTTCTTTTTAAAAGTATAGTTTTTTATTCCGCAAGATTCTTTCTTTTCTTCAAATTGAATCCAAAGTTTTGAGTCTATCCACTTAAAAGCAACGGCCTTAAACTCTAAATAATTATCTTTATCAGGAGATTTATTAATGAAATCAAACATTGACTTAGGTTTATTAAATACCTTTCCTCCGGGGCTTTCATGAAATGTCAATTTATCAGCAGCAATAGAAATCATATTACTTTTAAATAAATCTTCAATCTTAGTAATCCACATAAAACTCTTCTTATGTGCCCAGTAGTAGCTTCCCTTATAAAAAACTTTATAGAAATCTCCACTCTTTTCTTTACTGTAAATTCCTTGGTGCCAAAATACTCCTGACTTATCATCAAAATCTAGTCGATAATACCCATCAGAGATAACTCCCTGAGGTCGCTTCAAAGGAATAGAGTACAAGACCTTAGCCTTAAGGGATGGAGATTCATAAAGCTCGATTGCCGTCACTTTAATATTAGAAACGTAGCTCCCTTCTGCGATTCCTACATTTAACTCAAACAACTCATGACTAGACTTATCTGGTCTAGCAAGTAAAGAAGTAGAACTAGCAAACAAAGCAATAAAGAATAAGTATTTTAGTAATTTCATAAATTAAACCTCATCGTATTATAACATCAAAATTAATCAGGCCTGGATACATTTAA
Organism: Halobacteriovorax sp. HLS; assembly: GCF_004006665.1. NCBI lineage: Bacteria > Pseudomonadati > Bdellovibrionota > Bacteriovoracia > Bacteriovoracales > Halobacteriovoraceae > Halobacteriovorax > Halobacteriovorax sp. HLS. The sequence goes on along the minus strand of NZ_QOCL01000012.1, from coordinate 20,629 downwards.
CAACACAATATGACTTTATTAAACAACTTAAGCACAAAGAAAATTTGATAGATGTAAATGCTTTGTTATTACATATCAACAAGTATGAATGAATGGAAGTTCTTAGCTTATTTAAACCAAAAGAGCATGGCACCTTTGGTTATTAGGACAAAACATAAAAATTCTAGACGCTGCATTTCTTAAGCCATCATAGCGATTGCAGGGCCTAACACCCCTTATAAGAATATATGTAAAAAGGTTTTCCCTTTTCATCAAAAGGCTTTCCATTCTTATCATATGGGTGAACCCAAAACTTCACGTTCTTCTTTTTAAAAGTATAGTTTTTTATTCCGCAAGATTCTTTTTCTTCTTCAAACTGAATCCAAAGTTTTGAGTCTATCCACTTATAAGCAACGGCCTTAAACTCTAAATAATTATCCTTATTAGGAGATTTATCAATATAATCAAGCATCGACTTTGGTTTATTAAATACTTTTCCTCCGGGACTTTCATAAAAGGTCAATTTATCAGCAGCGAGAAATACCATCCCCCCTATAAACTTATCTTCAATCTTAGTAATCCACATAAAACTCTTCTTATGTGCCCAGTAGTAGCTTCCTTTATAAAAAACTTTATAGAAATCTCCACTCTTTTCTTTACTGTAAATTCCTTGGTGCCAAAATACTCCTGACTTATCATCAAAATCTATAGCATAATAACCAGGGGTATTGCTCCCGTCGGGATTTTTAAGTGGAACAGATTGTATAACCCTGGCTTTAAGGGATGGAGACTCATAAAGGTCAATCGCTGTTATCTTGACCTCTGGCAGATAATCCAAATCACCGATTCCCACATTCAATTCAAAAAGCTCATGACTAGACTTATCTGGTCTAGCAAGTGAAGAAGTGGAACTAGCAAACAAAGCAATTAAGAATAAATATTTTAGTAATTTCATAAATTAAACCTCATCGTATTATAACATCAAAATTAATCAAGACTCCACTCTATTGCTATATCTTTCTCAGGAAGCTCGTATGTAGTGGTGCAACCTTCGTCTAAGACCGCCAAAGGAAACATATCATAAAAACCAGGCCTATGATCAACATTACCATACTTAGAGGTAAATCCTATTGCATTTTGATCCTCATCGACACATGTATAGCCTTCTCCATAAAAGTATTCTACATTCACATCTTTGCAATGATCGATAATTTGGGAATCTTCTCCATCCAACAAAGTCCTATGTTCTAGAGTAGATAAACGCAATGAATGCAATAATGAAACTAATATGTACATACGTCGCGACTTTCTTCCAGATCTCTAAAAAGTACTTCATTCGTTATGCTCTCCTCCATCTGTGTCCATTTATAAATTCTATCCATTGTGTTGTAAGATAAAACTAAAGATTCATTTACAATATTCCTGTAATGCTCCTCGGGAACTAATAGCGAGGCTCTTTATCAATACGAACAAAGGCAAAAAAGAGCAATGAGAAGCTTTGATAAGGTCTCCTAGTCTTCCAAAGACTTGGAGAATGACTTATTAAAAATCATCCATTGGATATCCTTCATACTCCTGCGTCGGAATAAGTAGTCCACGAGATCTCTTAAATTGATCATAGCCCTTTAAGAATCCAATTTTGAAATCAGAGTATCTTATGTGATTATTATCAAAATTCTTAAATAAGCTATAGCTATCCATATTTTTATTAATAAAATATATTTCGACTATATCCTTCTTCCCTTTGATACTATTTTTATATTTAGACGCCGTAACAAACATATTCTCAAAATCAAAATGCTTTATAATTTGTAATTTTCCATATTTCTTAATTAAACTTTCTTTATATTCCTTAGCACCATACCTATCCATCCAATCAAGATTAGATAGAGAAAAGTAATTCTCTAGTCCGTATCGCTGCTCAAAAGTCTCACCACTTACTTTAGGTTTAAAACGATCCCTTCGTTTTTTTAAATATTCAGCAAACTTAGACTCAATATGCTTAGCAAACTCTATTGGATCAACTCCATAGTGATCCATTGTCTGTAGTGGCGGTCTATGTAAATAATGAAGACTCAATTTTTTAGCTGAAAAATAGGCAACTCCATCGCCAAGACGTATTTTAGCCAGTTTAGTTTTTTCATCGTAATCTTCTAAAACTAGTGCTGTCATTAGTTTCAAACCGGCTTCCTGTCTATATCCTAAGAATGGACACCTTATAGCGTTAAATTTTATACCATTCGAGTATTCACCAACGGTGTATACATCTCCATCTCCGAGATAACCAGGAAGGACGACATCCTCAAGCAAAATATTATAATTATCAGCAAGAATATTTTTTGTGTAACAAACCTTCTTGCCTTCAATGTAAAGACCCTCTTCATTTAGTTTTCCAACAGGAGCACCGTTCAATTCCTTGTTTGTATAGAACTCTATAAGAGGAAATTTGAATTTGTAGTTCTCTTTGAGACCTTTTTCATCTTCAGCATCTCTATCGTCATGATAGTCCAAAACTAAACTATACTTTCTTGGATCGATATTAAATCTTTCAAACTTAGCCAAAGTGCTTGTCATTAAACTTGATACTAATATTAGTATTACTAATTTAAAATTCATAATATTTCTCCTAATAATTACTCTCCCTAATTATAGGTTGAATCTAAATGTAATCAAAATCATTTTATTGAATTCTTTTAAGTAGAACGTAGAGAAGATAAATACAGAAAAGAAATTAAGAGTATAAGTTCTTATCTTTCAAGAAATCTTTAAGAATTAACACAAACGAAACTACTGACCAATAGAGACTAAGAATTTTGAGTTATAGTAAACTTGAAGGATTTTTTCACCGTCAATTTCACTATAGCAGTAATCAAGAACCTTACCGTCTAAATACTTATTAAGCTCTTTTAAGGCCTTCTTGTATGGAAGCTCTTCGTCTGGATAGTAATTACTAAATCTTTCGAAGGCGATTTGAAACAAACTTATAACTTCACTCTTATCTTTTGAAGAACAGATCATTTTTGATGGATCTTGAACTTCTTCAAAAGAAAAGTAGATTGACTCTTCAATGTCCCATCTAGAAGATTCTAGTGCCCAAGACACTTCTTCAATAGATGGGATTGATTTCAAAGGAACATCATCACTAGCGATGGCATTAGCACCAATGAAAAGAAAAATAATTAGAATCAAAGCTTTCATGATTAATCCCATCTATTATAAATGATATTAACGCTGTCGAGCATATCTTTAGAAATAAAGAAGTACCCTAGCTCATTTTCAAGATAACAAACTTTTGAAAAGTTATTACCTGGCATAATCTCTTTACAAACAACTTCACCTTCATCTTTTTGAGACATTGAATCACATCCAAGTCTTGAAAGAAGAGAGTTAAGGGCCTCTAGAGAGTATTCTTCAGGAGACTCGTCAAAGTCTTTCTCAAGATCCATGTCATAAACTTGATAGGATCTGCTGTCATTAGAATGGTTATCCGAAAGGATTTGAACACAATTACCGGCTGCCATTATTGGGGCCGATAAAGAAAATATTAGTAGAAACGAAATTAGATTTTTCATAGGTCACCTCACTTTTTAGAACTGTATTTGGACCAACTTTTCTTTACAAGTGCAATATAGTCCTAGAGGTGTGGGAAATAAACAATATTAGTCGGATACCGCCTATCTAATTATTAGATAGACTAGAGAAATTATACCAGTTCTTCGCCGTCCTGCGACAAGATAAGCTCACCTTTATCAAGCTTCTTTCTTACCACCTGCATTACCTTTTCGATACTCTCTTCAACTTCACTCACGGGTCTAGGACCTGTGTTTAGGATTGAATTAATCTCTTCTTTCATGGAGCTAGAAACATTTGAAGTAATATGAGTTTTTAAATCTTCTGAACCCAGTCTTAGAGCTAGGGCAAGGTCTTCAATTTTAACTTCACGCAACAGCTCTACCAACATTTTTACGGTTATATACTTAAGATCTTCAAGGGTAACCATTTCTTTTTTTAAGACTTCTGCCCTTTGTGGATCACGCTTAGCAATATCTGCCAAGATTCTAGTTCTCTCTTGAGTGCTAAGGGAAGCAAGCATTTTTGCGGCCTCTTTAATACCACCTTTAAAAGGCATATAACTCTCCTATTTAGTAGTAACTATTTTGCGCATCAAGATAGTTCTTCACATAGTCTTCGACGCCATCTTCTAAAGTCGTAAACTTAAAGTTAGGAAGAAATTCTTTAAACTTAGTCATATCTGCTTGAGTGTAATACTGATACTGGTCTCTAATACTAAGAGGCATATCGATGAATTCAATATTCTCAGGTTTATCCATTGCTTTAAAAGTTGCTTTCATAAAGTCTAGAAAGCTTCTGGCCTTACCTGTTCCTAGATTATAAATTCCTGAGAAATTAGCAGAGCTTGGATTCATCATCTCCAGCATTGCTCTAGCGATATCTTTAACGTAAATAAAGTCTCTCAGTTGTTTACCATCCTCGTAGCCTTCTTTATGCGACTTGAATAATTTTACTTTCCCAGTTTCTTTAATTTGACCATGGGCCTTATGTACGAGAGAACGCATATCTTCTTTGTGATACTCATTCGGTCCATAAACATTAAAGTACTTAAGTCCAAACCAGTGTGAAGGAAATTGTGTTTGCTTTAGAACCCATTCATCGAATAACTGCTTTGAGTAGCCGTATGGATTCAGAGGTCTATAGTCTTTAATTTTTTGGTGATCGTCACTATAGCCTAACTCTCCATCTCCATATGTCGCTGCCGATGAGGCATATACAAATGGGATATTATTAGTTGCTGCCACTTCAAAGAGAAATCTTGAATACTCAACATTATTTCTCATGAGGTAGTCCATATCCATCTGAGTCGTAGAAGAACAAGCACCTATGTGAAAAATAAAACTAATTTCTTCTTCAAATCCATCAATAAGAGAAAGTAACTCATCCGCATGAACATACTCAGCGTATTTAAGCCCTGCTAGGTTCTTCCACTTAGTTGTATCCCTAAGTCGATCTACGATGATAATATCTTCTCTTCCAAGCAGGTTAAGCTCTTTAACTAATACACTTCCAATAAATCCGGCAGCACCAGTAACTAAAATCATAGAAATTCCTTAAGTAATTGATATTTATATACAGTTTACACCTAGAGCTTCAAAAAGTTAAACAACAAATGATTTGTTAAAAATTGAAGGCCTATATAGTGGTGACGCAGTATGTTTCAATTCTAAAATTATCTTAACAACCCTCTCTATTCTTGCTAAAAATACCCATTCAATTAAATAAATATTAAGGATTTCAATGTTTAAAATACTAACACTCACACTCACACTCACACTCACTATGATGACTTTAAGTGCTATGGCCACGACAGGAAAAGTTCCTAGACAGAAAGTCTACATCGAAGGAAATGTTAAAGAGAAGAAAGTCTATAAAATGGATGAACTCTCAGACCTTCCAACTGTTGACCAAGAGATCATCGACCCATACACAAGTAATAAGAAAATTAAGTTTACTGGAATCTATCTATCAGAGATTTTTAAAATCCATGGAAACAGTAACGCAACAAGTATGGAAGTCATCGCTATCAATGATTATAAAGTGACGATCTCAAAGTCCCTCGCGGCCAGTGAGAAAATGATTCTAGCATTCAAAGGAGATGGCCAGTACTTAACTGTTTCTCAAAGAGGGCCTGCAAGAATAGTTATTCCAGGAAAGGGTCTTCTAAGTGAAGGAGAGCTCGCTAAAGAGGGAATCAACTGGGTTTGGTTTGTAAAGAGGATCATAATTAAGTAGTGAAATCTCTGTCTTCTTCAAACCATTTAAAAAAGAATTACTTCTTTCTAAATATTGCTTTTATCTTATCAGCTTTATTTATTTTTATTGGCGGCAATTGGTCTATTAATACCAATAAAGAATCTCTACAAAGAGTTTACTCATTTAGACTCTTTTCCAGAGGACACTTTCAAGTAATCACGGCCAATACCAAGGCCATGAATTTTTTAAACCTAGGTTTTAAAAACTCAAATCAAGAACAACTGGTCGAAGGAATCACCCATCTAGAAACATCTCTAGGTTTTATCTATTCTCTACAGTCTGAATTAGACATGGATAATGTGAACTCAGATCTTGATAAATTAATACCAAGGTTTGAAGCTCTCATTGAGTTGTACGAGACATTGCTAGATAGGAAATTAAACTCATCAGATAATGCTATCAGAGAAGAAATTAACGTCGAGCTTACTGAATTGAATAAGATATTTGGCCATGCTGAATCAAACTTCTGGATAAAGAGGGCCAAAGAGTTTGAAAATATAAGAAGGAGAAATGTCTTATTTGAAAGAATTTACTGGATACTGGTCGGTTCTTTTACCCTAGGGGTTGTAATTCTCGTTTACTTAACTCAGGAGAGAGCGAAGTTAGAAAATGAATTAGAAAATCAAAAAATTCAAATGGTTTCTAACTCCCGTCTAGCTGCTCTAGGACAATTCTCTGCAAGTGTTGCCCATGAAATCAACAATCCTCTTACAGTCATCCTCTGGAGATTAAAGTCATTAAGGGGCAAGGCCCAAGAGAGAGGATTAGATCAACGCTCATTGAAAGAGCTCCAAAGCATTGAGGATAACTCTAATCGCATTGATAATATTATCAAGGGTATCAAAACTCTTAGCTACAATGCTGATTCAGATAAATTCTCAAAGATTAGTATCCAAGATATTAAAACTCAGCTTGAAGATATTCTTACACCTAAATTAGAACTTCTAGAGATGAATTATCAATTCACTTCTACCTGCTTTGAAAGAACAATACTGGCCAGGGAAGTTCAAATTATTCAAGTCTTAGTTAATCTTATAAATAATAGTGTTGATGCAATAAGTTCATTACCGCAAAAGTGGGTAAATATTAATTCATACACAGAAAATCAAAATGTCGTGTTCACAATTACAGACTCTGGAGACGGAATACCAAAAGAAAATAGAAATCAGCTCTTTGATCTCTTCTTCACCACGAAATCTAAGGAAAATAAAGGAACCGGAATCGGTCTAGCTCTAGCATCTCAAATTATCAAGAATCACAAAGGTAGCCTCACCTATAATGCCTCTTGCAAGAATACTCAATTCATTATCAGAATACCTCTAGCGACCTAGCCACAGAAGTATCAATAAATAGGTTCTCTGCCATGAACAATTGTCAAAGAGATCAAATCTTAAGATCCTAAGGTACTGTTTTTATGAGAAAGTTTATCTAAAATTAAATAAGCTTTAGAATGACTTAAGCGGAACGTATGGAGAATTATATGAAGTCACTACTAGCACTTGCCATGCTTTGCTCATCAGTACTGATGACTAAGCATGTACCATTAAACAAAACAACGAAGAAAAAGCCACTGGTCAATGTTCTGAGCTGTCCACCTAACTCATCACCTCTTTGTATTACACGACCAAAGGTTTCGTAGAAAGTTTAGTTACTATTCACTATGGTGCTTGGCCAAGTAAGGATGAACAATCATGGCAACGGCCAAAATCCCTAACTCGAACAGAAGTACTAAGGGCACCCATAGGCCCATCATAGTAATGATATCGGGAGGAGTCATTATCGCACTTAAGGCCGCAAACCCAACATAAACATATCGCCTCATATTTCTAAGAGAGTACTTTGTTACTACTCCCATAAAACCGAGTATAAGCAAAACATTTGGTAGCTGAAAAATAATTCCTAAGAAAACGAGGACTTTAGAGGCCAGAACTAAGTACTCTTTTAGGGAGATCGTTGCCGTTACATCTCCTACACCAAAGCCCATTAAAGTTTCAAAAGTAAGAGGAAAAACGAGAAAGTATCCAAAACTAATCCCGAGCCAAAAGAGGAAGAAGCCTACTATCAGAAAAGGGCGAACTCCTTTAATCTCATGTTCATAAAGTCCAGGCTTAATAAATTTCCAAAGTTGGTAGAACCAAAGAGGAGAAGAAACGATTAAACTCGACCAAAAAGCGACTTGAAACTGACTAAGAACCTTATCCAGTAGTCCTAAATAAACAATCGAGCCAGTAGAGTTAGGTCCTTTTAAGGCATTACGCAGAGGAGTTAAAAGAAGCTCTGAGATAGTATCACCAAATGAATAACAGACCATAAAGCTTACGGCCAAAATTATCACAATTCTTATTGTAACTGTTCGCAGCTCTTCTAAATGTTCAATTAGGGACATCTCTTTCAATGTAATCTCCAATAGTTGTACATATTTTCTTGATATTTTACACTTAAGTCGCCAAAATTACTTAAGGAAAATCGCTAAATACCGATATTTACTTATAACCGACAAACATGTTTTTGGCAAAGTGAGACCGTTTGAAAGCAATACTCTTGTTCATATTAACTCTACATTGCGTAAGCACATTGGCAAATTCTCCAAGAAGAGATCTTCTATTTTGTCTTGGCCAAGAAGAGCAAAAGCTACACGTTAATAAAAGAACAGGACCACAGTACTTTCTAAATCAATACTTTATCAATGAGGCCGCTTCAACAGGGATTTTTAAACTTAAAAACTCTTATTACGAAGAAATTTGTGAACGTCGAGAGTTCCCACCTTCTGTTGGCCTGATGAAAAATATTCTAATTAATGAAAAGAAAATCTTTGAAAAAGTGAAGATGGGCTCCGCTCACTTAGAGGCCCTATACGACTCTGGCCTCGATACCCTAGTAGAGAATGCTCCACATATTTTCTTCCAATTTCTCTCAATCGTTCAATCTCATACAAGATATGCTCACTGTTTTAAAGAAAATATTCCTGAGTTGCACTCGCTTATGAATAGCTATCAATATCTAGAAGAAGACACAGAACCTGGTCAATTAATTCAAAACAAAAAATCAATACGAATTATTTTCGACAAACTAAAACATCTTGATGCTATCTACGAAAGATGCGAGACGAAGTTTAAAGAATTACAAAAGAAGATTAAAACGAACTGATAAGCCTAACTTGTCTTGAATATATTCACAGAAAGTTTCGAGAATATACTTACCAGAATCTGTTCCACGAATTTCAAAATCAAGACAGTGACCTTTTATTGAAACAATTTCCATGTGAATTCTAGAGAGCTCTTGTTCTTTAATCCACTTCTTCATTAGAGAATCAATTTTTAAAACAAATTCACTAGGGGCCATACCTAAGGGTCTTATTCGCTGAGAGAACTCATCAAACTCAGCACTTAAGTCAGCGACCCCACTCTTTTCTAAAGTTAACTTTGCACAACAAGAGTCTATAAATTTCACAACAGACTCAGAGCATTTACCACAACCAATACTTGCTTTAAGTGAATTTGATATATCAATTAAGTTTGCACTCGGTTTTTCTTTTATAATGTCTGCAACTTGTTGCTTATAAACTCCAAAGCAGCGACAAAGAAGCTCTTCAGAAGGCATAGAGCTTATTTCACTATGTCCTAAAGACCTACCATAGTAGGTATCAAGTGCTTGGTTAAGTAGTGAAAGAGGAAGATTAAATAATTTAGAATGAAGTTGCCCACAAGTAGTGGCCTTCCAAAAGCTGACAACTTTAGGAATATCTTTTAGAGAAACTCTCTCTAACTCTAGAGCGAGAGAGTTAAAGTATTCGAACCATTCACTTTCGCTGGGGCACTCAAAGTACATCCCTTCAAGCCGTGATCTCGTATTAATATCAAGATAGACAATGTAGTCTTCACCAGCAAGGCGAAACTTAGACTGCGCTGAAATAAGAAAAGGTTTTTGATTAAAGCTCAAACACACTCTCTTCATCAGAACGTAGAGTTAGAATTTCATGGCCTTGTTCAGTTACTAAAATTGTGTGTTCAAATTGTGCTGACCACTTTCTATCTTTTGTAATAACAGTCCAATTATCTTTTAAAACTTTGCAGTGTCTTCCACCCAAGTTAATCATAGGCTCAATTGTAAAAGTCATACCCGGCTTAATTTCCGCGCCAGTTCCTTTTTTTCCAACGTGAACAACTTGAGGCTCTTCATGGAATTCTCTACCAATTCCATGTCCACAATATTCTTCCACTACTCCGTAACCATATCCATGAGCTAGCTCCTGAATAACTGCACCAATATCACCGATATGAGCACCTGGACGAACTTGATTAATACCTTCACGCATACACATATAAGTAACTTCTACGAGTTTCTTAACTTCAGGACTAACGTTCCCTACAAGAAATGTCTTATTAGTATCGCCGTGAAACTTATTTAAGTAAGTAGTGACATCAATATTTAGAATATCACCATCTTTTAATACATCTCTTTTTGATGGAATACCGTGACAGATGACTTCATTTTTAGAAGTACAAATAGACTTAGGGAATCCATGATAATTTAATGGCGACGGGTAGGCCCCATTTTCAATGATATAGTCATGACAAAGCTTGTTTAGCTCTTCAGTAGAAACTCCTGGAACAACAAAGGGCTCGATATATTCTAAAGTTTGGGAAGCCAACTTACTTGTTGCTCTCATTAATTCTATTTCTCTACTCGATTTAATCGAAATCATTCTCGCCTCTTTAATTACGTTCTTATAGGACCTATTTAACCTTTTTAGGTTGAATAGACAATCAAGTCAATAAATTAACATAAAATCAAGCCCTTAGCTAAAGTAAAGATTACAGAGAACGTTGACGCATCGTGACGCGAGTGAGAAAAATGGCCATCCAAGGGGTGGAGTATGAAGAAGTTTCTTCTGAGTCTAATTCTAAATTACATATTTATGGCCAATGCTCATGGTGCTGCAATTAATAGTGATGTCATCAATGAGGTCTTTGAAGCTATAAATGATTCTAAATATTTTAAAGATGATAAATCTAGCGAGTTGGATATTAAAAGAGAACAGCTTATCGTTCTTATTTCGCAGTTAGAAAAGCTTGATAAGTTTTCCATTCAATTTGGTATAAATATAAATGAGAACATACAGCAAAGTAAGGTTCTTACAGGTGAAGAAGTCTACATTATCTCAGGACTTACAACTGTCTATAATCAAATCTCAATCCAAATTAATGAGATAAATACCTATGCAAGACCGAATCAAATCAATGATTATCTAAAAGTTAATGACTCTCAAAGACTATCAAAAGATCTCCTATGGGCCACAAGCTATTTGGCCCTATTTCAAAGTTATTACAAGAATAAGAAATATTATTACGACAATACAAAAGTTAGAAGAATGTTAACAAATATTCTTAAGACAGCTCAAGACAAGAATGAAAATGCACATGAGTTAATTTCTATGATCTCTCACTCTTTTGAGAAGTCTAATCTTGAAAGTGTTAGAGATTACTTAAAGGACTTCGATAGTTTTACGAGTATGGAGATTGAGAACTTAGATGGGATGAATGTACATTTTGCGAATTGGATTAAGTCCTCATTTGCTTATGAATTTATTAAGAGTTCTCAAAAAATAAATATAAAAAATTATGTCTTTGTCGATAATATGGTGCGAGTACTTGGTAGTGTAACGAATGCTATTAGCGGAATTTTTGGAAACCTTATCGGTAAAGTCAGATGGAGGCATGGTAATCTATATAATGATCCTGTTGCCATAAAAAAGATTAATCAAGTCTTAAAACCATTAGACATTATTTTGGAAAAGACTCCTTTTGCGCTTACTGACACATTTATTCCGGGACACTTCGGTCATGCGGCAATTTACTTAGGAACGAAGCAACAATTAGTTGAAAGTGGTCTTTGGGATAGCGAAATTATTAAACCATTCCAAGAGCAAATCTCAAACGGTTATGTCATTATTGAGGCAGTTAGACCTGGAGTAAGACTTACTACTATTGATCACTTTATGGAGATCGACGACATTCTCATAATGCGTTCAGATATAGAAGTAAGTGATAAACCCCAGTCACTAGAAGTCTATAAGCGGGCCTTCGATCAGTTAGGAAAAGATTATGACTTCAATTTTGACGTAGAAACAACAGATAAAATTGTATGTTCTGAACTTATCTTCTTTGCTTTTGGAAAAATTAATTGGCCAACAGAATATATATTAGGACGCCCTACTATATCACCAGACAATGTCGCAGAGCTTATTTATTTTAAGAATACACCTGTGAGTTTTACACTAAACCTTTGGTCTAAAAAAAGAGGTACCATTACATACGTCAGCAAGGAGCAATTGGCCCTTAAACTAGGTTATACAGTAAATAAACAAAGAAGCACTAAGCAGCTAACTTCATATGACAAGAAGTCCGTTGTATGTAAGACTGTAGTAAAGAATAATATTCGAGTCGGAAGCCGAAGAAGCAGAAGATTAGAGATTAGGGTTTGTAGAGATAAATTTGAGCAAAGAGTTTATCAAGGCCCTACTACACTTAGAGCTAAGATTTATGGGTATAGAAAAAAAGTATCAGGTAATTAGACAAAATATCTCCTCTTATCAAGGTCATCAATTTGCTGAACTTGAAAGAAAACATCTTGAAATAATACCGGAAGTCCTCTACGGAGGACAACCACAAGAAGACCTAAGAAAGATCATCATAACAACAAGCAACACAGATATCTCGCAACTCCAAGGGCGCGACGACATAGACTTAATGATTCATCCTAATTCAGGCTACGATAACTATCCTCTAGACTTTGTAAAGAATGCAAAGTTTCCAATTATTATTGGTAATAAAATTCGAATGAATGCTGTCGTCTCTTATATTATGTCGGCCCTCTTTAATCATACAAGTCCTATTCACCACAGTACCTCTTGGGATGTTTCTAGAAAGTGGTCTCGTAACCTTTTAAGTGATAGAAAAATACTCATCATTGGAAATGGTCATATTGGAAAGAGAGTTGAGCTACTTTTAAAAACTATTGGCTGTAGTCCAATTATTCACGATCCTTTCAAAGGTCTTGATAATCTAGACCCAACAGGTGTTGAAGTTGTCATTATGGCATGTAGCCTTAACCCTACAAGTGAAGGAATGATAAATAAGGACTTTCTCTCAAAGCTTGCGCCCTACTTTCTTTTCATAAATGCGGCGAGAGGAAAGTGCGTTGTTCAAAGTGATTTGATTGATAGTCTTCTAATGAATAAAAGATCTCATGCTTATTTAGATGTCTTTGAAGAAGAACCTTTTGATAATAAGCAATTTATTGGAGTTCAAAATATTACTCTGACTTCTCATATTGCTGGAGTTCACAATACTTTAAATACATCGATACTTAATTTTGAGTGGGCAATAGTTAATGACTTCATTCATAAGTGCGACACTATTGAAAAATTTACGACGAAGTATCAAGACTCGTTACTACAAAATAAACTTACTGAAAATTACCTCATATAAGGAAATTTATGAATAATGATTTTTTAAATCTTTCAAAGAATGTGTTATGTCCTCCTGGTAATGGAGTATTTACGGTTAATACAGCAAAAGAGAGAAAAGAAGTACTCCATAAAACACTCTATAAAGATTCAACAGATATTGAAAAATCTTGGCAAGACTCGTTAGAGGAAACTTTAAATAATGATCAAGTTTGCCTACTAGGTGTTTGTAGTGATACCGGAGGTGGAATCCAAAGAGGTGCAAACTGGGGTCCACTTTTTTTAAGAAATACATTACTTCAAGAACATGAGGACTTAATATATAGTGACCTTGGAGATATTAGAGTCATTCCTCACTTGCTTCATGATAAGTATTTAAATGATGAAACAATCGATAGTTGCAGATCCGCCTTATACGCAAACGAAAATTTAGAACTACCAGTTAGCCCTCTTAGTTTAACGGAGTTGTTCTGTGATGAGTTACATGAGAATTTTCCAAATAAGAAACTTTTCAGTATCGGTGGAGACCACTCTGTAAGCTATCCCCTAGTAAAGAGTTATCTAAAAGCAAAGGCCAAGCAAGGAAAGAAAGTAGCAATTATTCACTTTGATGCTCACACAGATTTACTCACGAAGAGATTGGGTATAGATATTTGTTTTGGTAGTTGGTGTACTCATATTTTAGAGTATCTACAAAAGCCGCAGTACCTCATGCAATATGGAATACGCTCTAGTGGTAAAGATCGTGGTCACTGGGAATCAACCTTTGGTGTGCAACAATTCTGGTCTGATGAAATTTCTAAAACAGGCGCTCAACAAATAGCTCTTGAAACTGTCGAGTATTTAAAAAAAGAGTCAATTGATGAGCTATATGTAAGTTTTGATATTGATGCCCTAGATGAAATATATGCGAGTGCCACCGGAACACCGGAGCCGGGTGGAATGTCACCTGATCAAGCTGTTACTATAATATCGACTCTGGCCGAATCTTTTCCAATTACTGGTGCAGATATGGTTGAGATTGCGCCACTAGTGTGCGCTGATCATGTGGAGCATGCCGAGCCATATACGACTTTAACATATGGGGCGGCCATTTCTTCAAAACTAATTGAGTTCATGAGCAGATGAGTATCTTAAAGTTTCCACCAGTTGAGTCGGCCGATGAAAGTGGACTTCTCGCTATTGGAGGAGATCTTGAAATTGATTCCCTTCTTCTGGCCTATGAAAATGGTATCTTTCCTTGGCCAATTTCAGATGAGTATCCGCTGGCATGGTTTTCACCAAATCCGCGAGGAGTCTTGAAATATTCAGACTTTCATTGTTCTAAAAGTTTCAAAAAATTTATCAAGAACACTAGCTACTGGGTCGAATATAATCAAAATTTTTCTCAGGTTATACAAAACTGTGCCACAGCAAAACGTAAAGACCAAGATGATACTTGGATAACAGATGAAATCATTCAAAGTTATATCGACTTTAATAGCTGTGGTCTGGCCTATAGTGTTGAGACCTACGATATGATTGATAATCAGAAAACACTTGTTGGTGGACTTTATGGGGTATGTATTGGAAATTTCTTTTCTGGTGAATCCATGTTCTACACTCAGGATAACGCTTCAAAGTTTGCACTCTACAGCCTAATGAATAAACTTCATGAAAATGGAATTGAGTGGCTTGATACTCAAATGGTAACTCCTATTATTAAAGACCTTGGAGGAAGCGAAGTGAGACGTAGTGATTTTTTAAAAATGATTAAGCAAGCAGATATTCATTCGAGAAGGCCATCTAAGATTTTTAATACTTAGAGTTTAAGGCCAACCCTTTTTCATAGACCTTATTCATTTGCTCATCAGATAAACCTAATAAGAAGCACACTTTTAAAACCTGGTTCAAAAGAGCTTGCCTAAATACTCCATTCTTATTGAATCTAATAGCAGAAGTTATTGAGGAAAACTCTAATAATTTTGCAGGAGCTAAACGACTCAACTTCTGAGAAAATAAAGTATCTTCAAAAATAACGACTTCATTAACAACTTGCTGATCTTCCGGTAACAGCGACCTTTTAAAGTAGATACAATGGTCGAGATAGAAGATCTCACGCAAACGTGCCCTCACTTCATTCGAATACCAAGAAGTAAACTTTAAGAGCCAGTGCTTCTTATCAAATTGGTGAGTAAAGCCTCCCCAAAGAAGGTCTTGCGAATGCTTCATAAGATATTTTATTCCTGCAGGATCAACAAAACTTCTAGGATGATATAAGAGGATTAAATCACAACTACACGCTTGAATTCCAAGGTTAAGTCGATGTGCTCTAGAGTGGCTACGTGTTTCAATTAATTTAACTTTATATTTATTCAAAAGATCTAAAGTTCCATCAGTACTTTTTCCATCGACACAAATGATTTCGAGATTACTTATTTTCGATAGAGTGCTGAGAGAGTTTTCTAGATAACCTAGAGAAAGTTCATTGAACGTAGAAATAACGATTGATAGCTCTACCCTATTGTTCATTTTCAGAAACTAAGTCAATAGTCCATCTGCTCTCAAAGTGCGATGACAGAGGACGTGTTCCACTTAGACTAATAAGATCATCTGCACATACTTCCGCGCATAGTCCGCAAAATGTACAGGCCAAAACATTTAGGTTCATTTTAACAAGACGGTCATTGTTAAGCTCAATGGTGAGACAGTTTGTTGGGCAAATTTCGACACAATCACTACAGCCAGTACAATCCTTTGCACTGCTTAATGTTGGTAGTCCACGAAATTTCGCACTCTGGGTCTTCTTAGGCTTATTAAAAATACTACTCGAACTTGAAATTAAGAAGGTGTAGAGGGACTTAAAAAAAGACTTGGTTTCACTTATTGAATTATATAATTCTTTTTCTAAAATCATCTATCTAGCTCTCCTGCCACAATATTCATTGAACTGAGAGAAACCATAGCATCTGCTACTCTGACCCCTTCTAGTAAAGAAGGAAAGGCCTGAGCACTAAAGAAAGATGGTGGTCTAATTTTCACGCGGTACGGGCACACTTGTGAGTCAGATCGAATATAGAATCCTAGCTCTCCATTTGGAGCCTCTGTCATTGAATAGATTTCCCCCGCATCTGACTTAAAGCCTAATAAAGATAAGTCTAACTCAGTAACAAGATCATCACTTAGCATTTTGCCTGGAGGTAAGCTATCTAAGACTTGAGTAATGATTTTAACTGATTGTCGAATTTCTTCTAACCTTACTAAGTAACGATCGTAACTATCTCCATTAATTCCTAAAGGTATTTTAAAGTCTACATCTTCATAGAAGTAGTATGGAGAAACTTTTCTAATATCGTAATTTACACCACAAGCTCTTAGGTTTGGACCAGTAATCCCCCATGAGATTGCATCATAGGCCTTAAGAGAAGCCGTTGCTAATTTATCCATCCACAAAGTATTCTTAGTTAAATAAGATTCGATTTCATCAACATATTTGGAAACTTGCTTAAGATCTAGCAGACAATCATTGGACCATCCGTTTGGTAACTCATATGCCATTCCACCAATTCGAGTAATCCCATGAGTTACACGAGCGCCACACAATTGCTCAAATAGAGAGAAGATAATCTTTCTAATTTTAAGAGTTATTTCAAAGGACTCAAGGATTTTTGCACCTTGGGCCATCGAACCAATACATTGGGCGTGATCTGTAATACGAGCTAACTCACAAACAACCATTCGCATGGCCTTTGCTCTATCTGAAATTTCAAGTCCAACTAACTCCTCAACGGCCTTAGTCCAACCAACATTATTCGATGCACTTGAGAAGTAATTCAATCTATCAGTCAGTCCAATAATTTGTGAGTATCGTTTTGACTCAACAGACTTCTCTATTGCTCGATGTAGAAAACCAACTTCGAGCTTAGATTGAATAATATCATCACCCTCTACCTGAAGGTGAAGCATCATCGCCCCTTTCATAGCAGGATGAATAGGTCCGATTGAAAATTCGTCGATAAAGTTCTTCTTATATTTCTCTTTTATATGATCTGTAGAAAATAACTCTTGCGAGTTTTTTTCTAAACTAGAGCGCCCACACTGCTCATCAGAGAACTTAAAAGACTTACGAAGAGGATATCCCTGGAGGTCATTTTTCGTAAGTAGTCTCAGTTTTGAACTGTCTCCAAAAGCGATACCAAACATTTCCGACGCTTCAACTTCACACCACTTAGCACAAGGCCACAGTCCCGTAACAGAAGGAAGAACATCTCCAGAATCGAGATCAACAAAAACATTAACTCGTATTCTATGATGATATTCCATATTGAGTAGAACATAAGTTACTTGAAATGGTTTATCAGAGCTGGCCTGAGTACTAAGAGCACTTAAGTCTTGTCCAAAAATATCGACTAAAAGAATATAGCCAAAATCAACTCTCAACTTCTCTAGAGATGGGTACAGACGATCTAAAATACTAACATTTAGAACCGCTTGATGATCATCAATAAAAGAAATATCTTCTTGAAAAAAGTCTCTCAAATTATTAGATTTATTCACTGGCCATTACTCCAGCAGCAATTCTCTCTTTTAAAAGAGTCATTGCGGCCTCTATATCTGCAGGTCTTGGAGGACAACCAGCAATAGCAATATCTACTGGGATATATTTAGAGATATCAGTGACGATATTATAAGAGTCAAATGGTCCACCAGATAAAGGACACGCTCCAATAGCAACAACCCACTTCTTCTTAGGCATTTTCTCATATGTTTCTAATAGAAAAGGTAAGAGTTTTCTATTGATCGTTCCTCCGATAAAGAGAAGATCACTTTGTTGGGCCGGTAATTGCTCCGGCTCAAAATCTTCTTCGAAGTAATTAAACTTATATCTCCAAGAGTACTCAACGCTACAACACGCAGTATCAAATATAAATGGAATTGAAGAGTTAACATTTATCCAATTATTAAACTTCTCAAGAAAGCTTGCAGCATTTGTTGTAAGAGATAATTTCTCAATCCCATTACCTTGCTGTGTATCAAAAAAGGTGGGAATATTGTCTCTCATTAGAGAGCTCCTCATAAAAAGTTTCTTTTATTTTAGGAAGTTACTTTGAGGTTGTAAACTGATCTATTCAATAATATCAGTTCTCTTTCTCTTACCTGTTGCGCCAAAACTCTCCCAATTAATATCTCGTGGAAAAATTGAGAGATTCTTTACGCGCTCTTTATCACAAGAGTACTCACTTCCATTATTAAAGACCCATGAATAAAGCTTCTGATGACTCGCACCATTACCTTCATCATATTCAATATAGCGGTAGTGGGCCCTAGAAGACCTAGAAAGACCCGCAAATAGAGTAACGCTCATGTCGAAGGCCCGATCTAGCTCACGAGCGGTACAGTTACGCAGGTGATTCTCAGCAGAGAACATACGCTTACCTGAAACTTGGATAGGGTTTTCGATCCATGCCTGTCTAGAGCAAGAATAAACATGTCCTAGATCTTCGGCATAGAGAAATGAACTAAGATATGAAAAAAACCACATTCTTCTCGGGTTAGCATTAATACTAGTGTCTCGAACAAACTTTTGACAAGTTAAGTAGCGACTTTTGTAATTGGCATGAAATGATTTAAAGTAAATAGCAAAGTCTTTGAAGTTCTCTGCGTCACTGAGTCCATTATCTTTAGATGACTTATTGATCTCAGCACTAATAACATTTCCAGTAAATGTATCTTTTTTATCGTAAACAGACTCGCTATAAATTTTTGAGTTCTTTTTTACATCTAATTTAGAACTTCTAATGAGCTCAGAGCTCTTCCACAAAAAGTCATAGAGCTTATGACAGTTCTTTCTAAGGCCACTTAATTGTTCATATTGAAAGAGATGACCTCTTGAAAGTCCATTAACCAAGGCCTCTTTAGGACCAATATTACCTATCACTCTATAGCTTGGAACCTCATCGCTCTTTGAGATTTGCCTTCCATCACTATTTTCAATATAGGCCTTTATATAATTCCAATCGAGAGTTTTTCGAAGTTGATTGATATGAGTAATTTTCTTATAGCTTGGATCATTTTGATTAACTGCAATGAGAACAAGCTTAGAGAGCCACTTATTTCGACCTCGACATGGGAAATCTTCGCAGTACTGCTGCAAAACAGCACCAACAACTCTAACCCTTTGAGAACGAGTCGGTGTAAGTTGAAATTCATTAAAATATCTACGCTTTCCAAAGACAATAATTTTCTGCGGAGCGCCTAACTGATCGAGCAATCTTGGAACAAATCCCTCTGTAAATGGAGGACGAGACAAGTCTCCCCCATACTTCTTCCACACATCTGTTTGACTACAGTTGTGATGCTTGCGATAGAGCATTCCTGAGCGCAGATCAATGGCGTATTTATTATTAGATCCGACCGGCATCGTCATGACAAAATTTATAGAGTTGTCTTCCTTTGAAGCAAAAGGAACGAGGTCAAAGAAAGGGTGAATTAGATAATCACCATGGACACTCTTATGATTGTATAGCGTATTAGTCTTAAGCCATGAGGCCTTAGCTTCAACAGGAGGGGTCACTTTTGTTTTCTTGGCGCAACCACTAAATAATAGAACCAATAATATAAGCAAATGATACTTCATTTTATTTTATTCCTCGTAAAGAATATATTGTCTTAAATTTTAGCACAGTAGGCAAGCCAATCAATGATAAGAGATTTTTTTGTTTTGAGGTCTAGACATTTTGAAATACTCTGGTAATCTGACTAAACCAAATTTTGCCCTGGTGATGAAATGGTAGACATACGGGATTTAAAATCCCGGGGCTTCACGGCCGTGGGGGTTCAAGTCCCCCCCGGGGCACCATAAAAAAGCCGCTTTATTTATAGAGCGGCTTTTTTTTATCTAAAATTTGATTATTTACGGGCTCAGAACAACATTCCCTACAGTAGTTAATATCAAATCTTTATATGATTTTATAAATAGATCCTTTAGCCTCAATGAAGATAAACCGGTTTAATGGGAATTAATTTTTCAAAAGTGAAATCTAAATGAAAGGCCTCTGCTAAATCATAGCTTAAATTAGGTTCTACTCCCTTAATGGTGGAACGCTCTGCACTCAAGCCCTTAACAACAGACATTCAATACTTTCAATCTATAGTTATTAAAGTTTCTATATCCGTAAGCCCTCTTCTGGAGCTGTTTACAGACATTGTTATATCCTTCAGTTCTCGCATTTGTAATACGATTCTCAAAATAATTTAAGATCTCCTCACGCCATGTCATGAGCGTTCTTCGTAGGCTTTGTAGCTCCTTAATCTTTGAGACAGCTAAGACATCAGTGAGTTTTCTAAGGCTTCTCGAGGCCCTATTTTTTCCCT
>NZ_QOCL01000011.1 GCF_004006665.1 Halobacteriovorax sp. HLS | reverse complement strand
AAGAACAGGCATGAAAATTCAATCGTTTATAATTGGTTTACCACAACTAATTAGTAACAAAGGAATTATTCATGCCCAGTAATGAGCTTACTAAATTTTTACTATTACCAAAACTAGAATTAATTGAATTTCAAAATATTCAGCATAGAAATTCTATCCACTACATCTGTAAGACCACAGGAGCGACTCAGTTTTGTCCTCATTGTGGTCTTGAAACTTCAAAAGTACATGATCGAAGAGTTGTAAAAATAAAAGATGCTCCTCAATCTGGACGAGTTAAGACGCTTAAAATAACTAAGAGAAGATTTAGGTGTGTTGGCCTTGGTTGTAAAAAAGTTTTTACCGAATGCGTTCAAGGCATCGCCAAAAGAGCAAGAGTTACAGAAAGAATGAACCGTGAAATTCTTTATACCTGTAATAAGTTTTCTAATATGAAGGAAGTCTCAAAACATACCAAGCTTGGAAATAAAACCATCTATGAAAAGCATTATCGTCAGCTTGAATTAGAATGGAGAAAAAGAAAAGACGATGAATGGCCAAAAACAGTAGGTATCGATGAACACTCATGGTTACGTAACAAGAAGTACGGTCACAGAGAATTTGCAACTGTTGTTGTTGATTATAATAACAAACGAGTTAGAGAGCTAATTCCTGGAAGAATTGCAGGGCAACTTTCTCAATCACTTGCCTATATTCCCGGGCGAGAGCGAGTTAAAAATGTTGTAATGGATTTATCAAAACCGTATAAGTCATTTGCAAAAGACTTCTTTCCAAATGCAAAGCTTATAGCGGATAAGTTCCATGTTGTTCGGCTTTTAAACCCAGCAATCAATAAATATCGAAAACAGATTACTGGTGATAAAAGAAAGAATCCCATCAGAAAACTGCTTTTAAAAAGCTCTATTAAACTTGATTTTGACACGAGAAGAGTTATTCAAAAGTGGCTAAAAGATCACCCTGATCTTGAAGCAATTTACTACGCAAAAGAGGCCATTATGAAACTCTATCGCTGTAAGGGAAAAAATAGGGCCTCGAGAAGCCTTAGAAAACTCACTGATGTCTTAGCTGTCTCAAAGATTAAGGAGCTACAAAGCCTACGAAGAACGCTCATGACATGGCGTGAGGAGATCTT
>NZ_QOCL01000010.1 GCF_004006665.1 Halobacteriovorax sp. HLS | reverse complement strand
GCTCTTTAAAATTCGAATAATAGTTAAAGATATGAAGCTTCGGCTGATTATCAAGATGAGAAGATCCCAAAGAAAAGAAGTGTAATCAAGAATTAAAGTCTTGGCGTAACTAAATCTTGGAAGCTGTAAACAGTTCAACGTTGTTATAAAGTAGAAATCCAATAGCCAAGAGCCGAACTTGTTCGGAATGATTTAGATCGCACTGTTCAATTTTTTAAATTTTTTTAATGAAGACAATAGTTCATATTTGCTTGGAGAGTTTGATCCTGGCTCAGAACGAACGCTGTCGGCATGCCTAACACATGCAAGTCGTACGAGAAAGCTCCTTCGGGAGTGATTAAAGTGGCGCACGGGTGAGTAACGCGTAGGTGATCTACCATTTGGCGGGGGATAACTCGAAGAAATTCGGGCTAATACCGCATACGTACTGCAATTTTGAAAGCAGCAGTAGAAAGAGTGCCTCTCCTTGGAAGCACTTACCAAATGATGAGCCTGCGTAGCATTAGTTTGATGGTGGGGTAATGGCCTACCATGACTACGATGCTTAGCTGGTCTGAGAGGATGATCAGTCACACTGGAACTGAGACACGGTCCAGACTCCTACGGGAGGCAGCAGTGGGGAATATTGCGCAATGGGGGAAACCCTGACGCAGCAATGCCGAGTGAGTGAGGAAGGCCTTCGGGTTGTAAAACTCTGTCAGAAGGGAATAATGGCATAGGGTCCAATAGGCCTTATGTTTGAAGGTACCTTCAAAGGAAGCACCGGCTAACTTCGTGCCAGCAGCCGCGGTAATACGAAGGGTGCAAGCGTTGTTCGGATTTATTGGGCGTAAAGCGCGCGCAGGCGGATTGTTAAGTCAGATGTGAAATCTCGGGGCTCAACCCCGAAACTGCGTCTGAAACTGATAATCTAGAATCTCGGAGAGGGAAGGGGAATTTCACATGTAGGGGTAAAATCCGTAGAGATGTGAAGGAACACCAGAGGCGAAGGCGCCTTCCTGGACGAGTATTGACGCTGAGGCGCGAAAGCGTGGGTAGCAAACAGGATTAGATACCCTGGTAGTCCACGCCGTAAACGATGTGCACTAGATATTGGTGGTTTGACCCCATCAGTGTCGTAGCTAACGCATTAAGTGCACCGCCTGGGGAGTACGGTCGCAAGACTAAAACTCAAAGGAATTGACGGGGGCCCGCACAAGCGGTGGATTATGTGGTTTAATTCGAAGCAACGCGCAGAACCTTACCTAGGCTTGAAATCCTGAGAATCTAATGGAAACATAAGAGTGCTCTTCGGAGAATTCAGTGACAGGCGCTGCATGGCTGTCGTCAGCTCGTGTCGTGAGATGTTGGGTTAAGTCTCGCAACGAGCGCAACCCCTATCCTTAGTTGCCAGCATTAAGTTGGGCACTCTAGGGAGACTGCCTGGGCTAACCAGGAGGAAGGTGGGGATGACGTCAAGTCCTCATGGCCCTTATGTCTAGGGCTACACACGTAATACAATGGTGCATACAAAGGGAAGCGACCTGGCAACAGTGAGCAAATCTCAAAAAGTGCATCTCAGTCCGGATTGGAGTCTGCAACTCGACTCCATGAAGTTGGAATCGCTAGTAATCGGAGATCAGCACGCTCCGGTGAATACGTTCCCGGGCCTTGTACACACCGCCCGTCACACCACGGGAGTTGGTCTTACCTGAAGTCGTGGCCCTAACTGCTTGCAGAGGGGAGCGCCTACGGTCGGACCGATGACTGGGGTGAAGTCGTAACAAGGTAGCCGTAGGGGAACCTGCGGCTGGATCACCTCCTTTTAAAGGAATCGTGCATACAGCACTATTACCGGTCAAGAGAGATTACACATTCTCTCTTTGGGATCTTTTTTCATCTT